>CACYCD010000308.1 GCA_902772755.1 uncultured Ruminococcus sp. | reverse complement strand
TGCGAGCATCAGCGGATGTGAAATAAACATTGTCAGGGTGATCTGCACTGCAAAAAACACAGTCAGAGCCGTTGGGTGCAGAGCTTGAAACGCTGAATTATCACTTTTCATCGCTTTCACTCCAATCATCACCGACATCTCTGCCGAGGTCACAGGTGTAACGCCACTGCACGCTGTCCCCGTCCTTCAGCTTGTAGGACGAACAGCTCTTTGCAGGGAATTTGCCGTTTACGCTGTACATCCAGCCGGATAATTCTCCGCAGGAAAATTCATATAAATAGCCTATCCCCTCTATGTAGGCACTGTCCTGACCGCCACTGTACTCCATACTTATTTTGTTTTTTTGTACAGCTCTTTGGAGCAGGTCAAATACCGTATCGCCCTCACGCAGGACATACTCCGTCTTTTTAAGAATTATCCCATCGTCAGGGATAAGTTTTTTCACTTCGCTATCCATCGGCTTATCAAGGGCAGTCAAACAGTCAATCGATAAGAATACAGTCTGACTGTCCTCTGTGATATCCTCAGCGTGAGTAAGGTAATACTCCTCCACCGTCTGAAAATCTGTTCCCATTATCAGAACAGCTACTATAAGAGCCAGAACGCAAATTGCAAGTATATCTTTTTTCATCTTTTGTGTATCTTCTTAAATATAAATAAAACAATTATCCCTGCTGCAAGAGCTGTCAAGACAGCAAATATGACCGTCTTACGATCATTCAGCTTGTCTTGAAGCGGTTGTTCTCCCGAATCAGTCTTTTCTGCGGTGACAGAGGAAACCTCCGAGGCAGAATACGATGTAGTTTGAGCATTTGAACCTGCCGTTATCTCCGACTTGTGTGCCTTGGTCGATGTACTGACCGATGCGGAAGCTTCTGTATTTTTCGTTTCCGCTGTTGATATCTGAACGGAATTTGAGCTTTCCGGCTTTGGCTCGGTTGCCACAGGCTTGGTATAAACGGGCTTGGTACTTGCTTTGACACTGTTGCCGACCTCAGATGATCTCAAAGAAGTACTGTTTGCTTGGGTAGCCTTGCGAAGCTCAAACGAAGCTGTATTATTGCGTGCAGAGGTGATGTATTTTTCTGTTACGGAAATTCTTTCCGTGGTGGAGTTCTCCGTGACATTCTGTACAGACTGAGCAGTGGTACTTTCCTTAACTGTGAAAATATCCCTCATATCAAAGAGTGCCGATTTTCCTTCCGTCAAACGTTTGTAAGCTGCCAATGCATATAACCCCTGTTCCGAGGCAAGCTGACTGCGTTCCTCTCCCTGCAAATGGCAGAATCCACCGCCTGCCGTATAATACTCCAAAAGTGCATCGATCAGGCTGTTTCCGTTTTTGATGAATCGGCTATCGGTTTTTGGGTTTATCCCCACTGAGCAAAGTGCGGTTATCACCTGTGCAATACTCTCAGAGCTTGTCACATTCCAAGCGGTGTATCCGCCGTTGTCGTTTTGATTTTCGCTTAGAAACTGTGCCGCCCTGTCAGCCGCCTGCTTTACGGCAGTGTTCACATCATAGTAGCCGGCGAGCGAAGTCAGCACCATAGCCGTAACATCAATATCTCCCTTTTGTCCAAAGACTGCCCAGCCACCGTCATCAAGCTGTTTGTCGAGCAAGTGCTGAACAAGGGCACTTCTGTCTGTGAGAACTTCAACAGATGAATCGGGAATATCGTAATTGTTGCTGTCAATAGCGATCAACGCCCAGGCTGTGGCATTTATGGTCTGACGTGTTACTGCTTTGTAATCCGCAAGCTTTTCCAGCAGATTGTAACCGCCCACATCGCCTGCATCTCTGCCTATGACGGTAACCCCCAGCGTGGCACGGGCGTACTCGCTGTAATTGCGTTTGGACAGTACGCCGTCAACCTCACGGAGCTTGTTGCACAGCTTGTTATAGTATCCGTCCTTGTATTCCTGTGGGATATCTGCCGAGCTGCGGACAAGTCCGATCAGCTTCCACTCTCCGTCAACCGTCCCCGTTTCGGGTATGGGCTGTGACAGAAACAGCTTGACGGTAGCTTCAACAGCAGTGCCGACACTGACCTGCTCTGTCTTTGTCGCCATAGATGTAATATTTATCGGCAGTAATAGTGTCAATATTATTAGTATAAGCTTTTTCATTATTATATGAATTTTGCACCCACTGTCAACAGGCAGTGAGTGCAAGTATTTTACTTGATTTTTATTGTTACCTTTGTCTGCACCTTGCTGCCGTCTTTAGCTTTGACGGTAACAACCGTTGTACCCTTGGACTTTGCCGTAAGCTTGCCGTTTTTGATAACGGCGATTTTTTTGTTCTTTACAGACCAAGTAACACCCTTGTTATTTGCATTTGAGGGTGAAACTATCGGCTTTAAGGTGATTTTCTGACCGATTTTCAGCTTGATGGTCTTGTTGTTTACGGTCTTTTTTCCGTACTTAACGGTTATCTTTTTGACAGGCTGTTTGATGGTGAGCTTGCATTTTGCAGAAAGATTAGAACCGTCTGTGGTCTTTACAATGATATATGTAGTACCCTTTGCCTTGGCAGTGACTTTGCCCGATTTGGTGACCTTAGCCCGCTTTTTATTTGCAACGCTGAAGCTGAGGGTCTTGTTTGATGCATTGGAGGGCGAGATCTTGGCTTTGAGATTGAAACTCTTGCCAACGTTGAGAGTCTTTTTCTTGACGTTAAGTGTCAGCTTGCTGACCTTGACCTGTGTCGAAACCGCTTTCGTAGCAACAGGAACAGTGGTTGCCTCGGGTATGCTCACTGCCTGTGTTTCCGTCTGCTGAGTTTCAGTCACACTCGGGGGAATAGTTACAATTGTAGGCTCAGTTTTTTGTGTTTCGCTAACGCTTGTTTCTTCGGTTGATGAAGCTTCGGCTGTCTGAGTTTCCGATTCTTTAGCAGGTACGGTTACTATTGTAGGAATTGTTCCCTTCGTCTCGGTCTCGGGTACTGTCACCGTGGGTTCTGTGGGCTTGCTTTCGGGCTCTGTCACTGTAGGTTCTGTAGGCTTGCTCTCGGGCCCTGTTACCGTGGGCTCTGTGGGCTTAGTCTCTGTGACAGTTGCCGTTTCATCGGGGTCTGTCTCGTCGGGGTCTGTTTCATCAGGATCTGTTTCACTCGGATCAGCGTCTGTCAACAGCTCCAGCTGATTGTTCATATCTTCGGCATCAACGTCCCACTCAGCGAGCAGCTCAACTGCGTCCTTGTAGTCCTCATCATATTTGTCGATCAAACCGTCTGCTTTGATATCAGCCACTCTCTTAATAAGTGCACTTCTGTCTGCAAAAGTATTCTCACTTTCCCATTCAAAGCCCATACCCTCATAGCCAAGACCAACATCAAAGCCCCAGCCATAAATGCTGTACATAATACGCACAACACTGCCGTCCTTGAAGTTCATTCCGCCGGAGGTGTCATCACCAAGCACTACAGAGCTTGAATAGGTGTTCATCGAAACATTGTCGATAGTGAACATATATCCCGAATAGGGTGTATAGTCCTCGGCAGCGAGGGTGTCAGCCTCTGCTCTGTTGTCGATGTAGTCCTCAACATAGGCATAGATCTCATCGGGAATGCACTCTTCATTCCAGTCCTGCGGAACTCCTCCGTCCTTTATGGCAGTGAGGTAAGCACTTGAATCTCCGCCCGTGAAAACGGCGGTATCTCCCAAAAATCTTTTGGTGATCTGCGTGAGATTTTCGTCCTTGTAGAAGCCGACTTTCTCAGGCTCACGAATTAAGCCCTGTCCCAGAGTGGAACGCTCGGCAGTGAAGTACAGATAGCCGTCAAAAGCAGACGCCGTTTCAGCCACTGCAAAGGCTGACAGCGGTGCGGCAGCTATCAGTGCCGACAAAATGATTGATGTAAATTTTTTCTTCATAATATCTACTCCCTTAAAAATAGAACTCCTCTGCAAGTGCAAAGGAGTTTTTGACCACAATAAACCACAGCAACACAAAATGTCACTGTCAGCGGCTTAACCTTTCCTTGCCCAAAGGTATCTCGCAGGATAACGCAGGCGATCCGACTCGGAGCTTTCCACACGGTAATGACTGTTGCAGCGGATTCTCACCGCTTTCTCCCGACAGCTATCCCTATTTTTCCAATATTATACAACAAATATGT
>CACYCD010000307.1 GCA_902772755.1 uncultured Ruminococcus sp. | reverse complement strand
CAAATCCAAGCTCCACCATTCTCTGAGCTACGGTGTTTCTGCCTATGTGGTTTGAGACGCAATTTTTTTCGAAATCACTGTAGGTACAGTTGAGATCAACTCCTACCTCCCTGAGCTTATGCAAAATCTCGGTCACGTATTCCTTTTTGTCAATTATGTTGCACGAAATTGCCGTTGCAAAGCTCTCAGTATCCTTAATATCCAGTGCGACAATGTGGATCTCATGATTTTTCCCCGTGTCCGGAATGCGGTAACAGGCGGAAACCTCCGCTCCGTTCAGCAGAGTTATCTCGTGAAAAGCTCTGCGTAAGGCGAAAAGCTCCTCGTTTGTCAGGCAGATATTGTGGTCGGTAATCGCCATTGCCCCAATGCCAAAGCTCATGGCAGCTTTGATAAGCTCTCCTCTTGATAAATCGCCGTCACTTTCCTTAGAGTGCATATGAAAATCACAGTACTTAAGCTCTTCCATAGTATGACCTCCCCAAATTTTGTATATTATAGCAGACAGCAGAGAAGATTGCAAGAATAAATCAATAAACCGCTGAAATTAGTTTACATATATGATATAACAGCACAAAGGTTCTCCGGAAAACAGCTTTAGAGCTGCCATTTATAAAAAGATTGTTTTTACGTTCTTTTTATTGACAATTCGGTCATTGAGGTGTATAATTTAACGGTATCGACCAAATTATAATGCGGAGGAAAAAATGACAGGTGTTCAAAAGATCCGAGATCATACAAAGATGCTAAAGCTCGCTAATGTTTTTATACTGATAGTTTATTCATCTGCATTCTTCTTTTTGTTCTGTCAGCAGTACTATAACGCAACCGAAAGCAGTTATCCGTCGGATCTGTGGTCGCATATCAACGAAAGTATGAGTGGTGAGCAGATATACAGCTTAATGCGATTTATTATGGGAAAGATGGGTACGCTGCCTTTTGCCGGATATTGGATCGCTGTTTTGTTGGATGTATTATTATTATTCAGTGTTTTTGCCACAAAAACACTTTTGCAGTTTTTATTGCCGGACCGAAATAAATGGTTGTTATACATATATTCGTGGGTAAGTGTTGCGTTTTTTCCTCTAACTATCATCAATTACAGTTCTTACTCAGGTATTATGAATTATAACCTTGTTCATAATTCCACTTATATGGCGATGAAGCCGTTTGCGATTTTTTCAATTTACTTCTTTTTTAAACTGTATGACAGTATCCGAGCCGGAAAAGTGACCGTTAAGGATAGTATAAAACTTATGACGGCTGTCACGATTTCGACAGTTTTTAAACCGAATTTTACGATAGGCTTTTCTTTTGCACTGCTGCTTGTTTTAATATATGAATTTGTCAGGGCACATGGAAAAAATATCATAAATTGTTTAAAAGTTGGATGTTCGGTTTTGCCGAGTGTTGCTATAGTACTGTATCAGCAGTCACAATGGTTTGATGACACTGCTGAGATACAGATTGGATTTATGACCGCAATGAATGCGATATCGAGACATCCTTGGATAAATATGGCAGAGGCTTTGGCGTTTGTTCTGATTGTTTTATTTTTTACCTGTAAGGATTCTATCAAAGACAAGAGATATGTTTTTGTTTGGTTGTTGTTTGTTTCAAACTTGATGCTGGGAATGTTGCTATACGAAGATGGACACAGGTTGTTGCATGGCAATTTCTTGTGGGGAGTGACATTTGCATGTTGCCCTTTGGTAATATTATCAATCCAAAGATTTGACGGCTTTGTTGTGAATAAGAGTATAGTAAGATTGGTTTTATCATCAGGAGTATTAGGTGCTCATATTTTCAGTTGGATCAAGTTTTGCCACGATATTATGCTGGGCAGCTGCCCTTATTAAAAGGAGATTTTTAGATGAAAAGTATACCGTTTAACATTCCGCCGTATGTCGGCAAAGAGGATGAGTATTTAATGCAGGCTATCGTCAGCCGCAAGATCTGCGGCGATGGAAATTTCACCAGAAAATGCAATGAAAAGCTGGAGGAGATCACAGGGGCAGAGAAGGTCTTGATAACTACATCAGGCACTGCTGCTTTGGAGATGGCAGCGATCCTTGCCGGAATTGAACCCGGAGACGAGGTGATAATGCCGTCCTATACCTTTGTTTCCACTGCAAATGCCTTTGTTTTGCGTGGAGCGAAGATCGTCTTTGTTGACATTCGCCCGGACACTATGAACATAGACGAAAAGTTGATCGAAGCGGCAATAACACCCAAGACAAAGGCTATCGTTCCCGTACACTATGCGGGTGTAGGCTGTGAGATGGATGCGATACTTGAAATCGCAAAGCGACACGAT
>CACYCD010000306.1 GCA_902772755.1 uncultured Ruminococcus sp. | reverse complement strand
GGATAACATAAGCACCTCTGGATTTTACTTCCTTTACATTGGAGATCATCTTTTCCAAGAGCTTGTTCTGCGTAGCCACCGCTATAACGGGCATTCCGTCGGTTATCAGAGAAATAGTGCCGTGCTTCAGCTCACCTGCCGCATAGCTTTCACTGTGGATATAGGATATCTCCTTGAGCTTGAGCGAGCCCTCCATAGAAAGAGCATAATCCAAGCCTCTGCCTATGTAGAGCAGGGAATCTGCATTTATCAGCGTGCTTCCTGCCTGCTGACAGCTGTCAACCACGTGAGCCAGAGTTTCCGCAACCTTTTCGGGGGTCGTGAGCAGCTCGGACACAAGGGTTTTGCACTCATCCTCTGTTATTCTGCCCTTTGCAAGTGCCAGCTCAAAGGCAAAGAGGTACATCACCGCCAACTGAACCATATACGCCTTTGTTGAGGCTACGGCGATTTCGGGACCTGCGTGTGTGTATATGAGCATATCCGCTTCACGGGCAATGGAGCTTCCCTTGGCATTGACTATTGCAAGCGTCTTTGCACCCAGGGATTTTGCAAGGGTCATAGCACTCTTGCTGTCGGCTGTTTCACCGCTTTGTGAAATGACGATTACCAAATCGCCCTCCGAAACAAGGGGATCTCTGTATTTAAACTCCGAGGCAATATCAACATTTACGGGTACTCTTGCCAGACGTTCAATTACATACTTGCCGACTACACCTGCGTGCATTGCTGTTCCGCAGGCTACTATGTGGATATTCTTAAATTTGCGAAGCTCTTCAATGGTAATACCGCACTCCGACAGGTCGGGCATACTGTTGTGTATCCTCGGCAGGATAGTACGCTTGATGGACTCGGGCTGTTCGTTGATCTCCTTTATCATAAAATGAGGGAATCCGCCCTTTTCAGCCGCATCCATATCCCAGTCCGCCTCCTGAAGCTTCTTTGTAATGGGATTGAGGTACTGGTCATAAAACTCTACGCCGTCAAAATTTATCTTTGCGATCTCATTGTGGTTGATAAGATAGTAACGTCTTGTGTACTGCAAAATTGCAGGAACATCGGAAGCTATGAAGGTTTCATCATCACCAACACCGATTATCAGGGGACTTTCTCTACGCATTGCATACACGGTGTCGGGGCAGTCGGCAAAAATTATGCCGAGTGCAAAAGAACCCTTGAGCATACGCTGTACCTTGCTGATGGTTTTCAGCGGATCGCCTTCATAATAGAGGTTCAGCAGTTGTGCCACGACCTCGGTATCTGTATCCGAGAGGAAGTCTACATTTTTCTTTTTGAGCATTTCTTTCAGCTCAATATAATTCTCAATTATTCCGTTGTGAACTACTGTTGCTTTTCCTCCCGTGTGGGGGTGAGAATTTATATCAGAGGGTCTGCCGTGTGTAGCCCATCTGGTGTGACCGATGCCCACGTGACCGTTCGGCTTGCCCTCAATACGCATTTTTGCCGACAGATCGGCAAGTCTGCCCTGCGTCTTTGCAACCTTGATCTTGTTATCCTCAAAAACCGCTATGCCTGCGGAATCATAACCTCTGTACTCAAGCCGTGTCAACGCTGCAACAAGCACATCACTGCAATCTCTGTGTCCAACGTATCCAACAATACCGCACATTATGCTACTCTCCTATAATCAATTTGTTTTGTGGTTGAAGGTCGGAACAAGCTCCGACAGCAGCTCAACCGCTTTTTCATCGTCGTTTCGATTTGAACATTCTCTAAGCTGACCCAAGCCCTTCAAGAGCTTTTCGTCATCAACATCTATCTGATTTCCTATAAACAATTTGGAGTTTTTGGTATCTTTCAATCCCTCTTCATCCATCAGCAGTTCTTCAAACAGTTTTTCACCGGGACGCAGACCCGTAAAACGGATCTCAACGTCCTTGTAGGGGACTTTGCCGTAAAGACGGCAGAGGTTTTCCGCAAGAGTGGTGATCTTTACGGGAGCACCCATATCAAGCACAAATATCTCTCCGCCCTTAGCCATTGCAGCTGCCTGCAGAACCAATGACACTGCCTCGGGGATCGTCATAAAATATCTGATTATATCGGGGTGGGTAACGGTGATAGGCTTTCCGCTCTCTATTTGTCTGCGGAAAAGCGGAATTACCGAACCATTACTGCCAAGCACATTTCCAAAGCGAGTAGTGACAAACTCCGTACCCTTTGTGGTGTTGCTCATATGCTGGATTATCATTTCGCAACAGCGTTTTGTAGCACCCATAACATTTGTCGGATTTACAGCCTTGTCGGTGCTTATCATCACAAACTTTTTCACACCGTATTTCTGAGCCAGACTTGCAACATTATATGTGCCGAAGATATTGTTTTTGACTGCCTCGCAGGGAACGGTTTCCATCAGCGGTACATGCTTATGGGCAGCTGCGTGCCACACAAGATCGGGTCTGCACTCGCTGAATATCTGTTCCATTCTTTCATAATCACGCACAGAGGCGATGATCGTTTTCAGATTTATCTTATCTTCATATTCTATGAGAAGCTCCTGCTGGATATCATAGGCATTGTTCTCATAGATATCGATTATAATTATCTCCTTGGGAGAATACTTTGCGATCTGGCGAACAAGCTCAGAGCCTATTGAACCGCCTCCGCCTGTCACCATACACACCTTGCCCTTGACAAGCTTTGCTATGGCAGTCTTGTCAAAGGTGACCGGATCTCTGCCCAAAAGATCCTCTATCCTGATCTCCTTAGCCTGATGAAGCAACTCCAGCTTATTAGTTTCATTGTCAAACAATATCTTGCTGAGGTAGGGAACTATCTTTATCTTGCAGGTGGTCTTTGAGCAGATCTCGATTATTTTTTTCTGCTGTTCCTCCGTGCTGGAGGGTATCGCAAAAATGATAAGACTCACGCCGTACTTCTGACATATCTCAGGGATATCCTTAGTAGAACCCAGCACACGCACTCCGTCTACGCTTGTATTCTGCTTTTTGATGTCGTCATCTACAAAGCCTATCGGATACAAATTTCTGGATTCGTTGTTTACGTCATTTCTTGCGGCAAAGATATCCGCAAGTATGATCTTGCCTGCACTTCCGCAGCCGACTATCAGCGTCTTTTCTCCGGCTTTAACCATGGTATCCATAATACCTGCATTGTTTATGCGGATAAATGCACTTTTGAAGATAAGCCTGAACAGTATGACTCCCACAGTGGAGAGTGTACCGCTGATTATCGTGTAGGGAAGCACATACCTGAACACATTATAACGCAGTGCAAGTATAAGCGTACTGACGGCTACACCGCCCATCATACCCACAAGACAGCTGATGTAGTCCTTCAAGCGGAAATACCGCCACATCTTATTGTACGCACCGCAGAGAAACAGTGCAACTAAGCAAACAACTACATTTATGATTATGGAAACAACTACGTAAGGTGTTTCCGTAACACTCAAATAATTCGTTCTGAATTTAAATATCTGAAGGAGAAAGTTTGCCAATATACCGCCAACAGCAATTATGACGGCATCTGCAACGCCCAGAAGCACCTTGCGGATATTGAAGTTTGTATTACCCATATTTACCCCATAAAAAGCACGTACAAAAGAAAAACCTTTATCTCAAAACCTGCCTATCTTATATATTATACTATTTTCCTTATAAATTGTCAACGACTTATAAGTTTGAAAATACCTCTTTTGCGATATCGACCGAAGACGAGGCGGTTTTGCTGTAGAAATCAGCACCGATCTTCTTTGAATATTCGGCAGTCAGCACAGCACCGCCTACCATAACCTTAGTATTTTCCAAGCCGTGAGTTTTACGCACCAAGGCGATGGTGTCCTCCATACTTTTCAGCGTGGTGGTCATAAGAGCCGACAGTCCTATCAGCGGTACTTTTTCGCTGACCGCTGTATCTGCTATCAGCTGAGGGTCAACATCTCTGCCCAGATCAATGACCGTGTAGCCGTAGTTCTCCAGCAGAACCTTGACGATGTTTTTGCCTAT
>CACYCD010000305.1 GCA_902772755.1 uncultured Ruminococcus sp. | reverse complement strand
GACCTCACTGTATGCAAGGGTGCGGACAAATACAGCTCAGATCAGAGCAATTTTGGATAACGACAGAATAATTGCCGTCTGTATCTCGATGTCAGACGGCAAAAATACTGTGATCTCACCGATAGCCACAGCCAAAGAGTACAGACGACAGGGTTTTGCGTCGTCACTTATCAACAGCATCAGCGGAAATATCCTCCTGCTTTGCAGTGAAGAAAATCTGCCGTTCTATAATAAAATCGGCTTTGAAGCAGTGGGAAAATGGAGTGAATTATACAGATGAGTTTTTTTGAAATAAGCAGCCGAGTAATTGAATTGTCACAACAGGCTATGCGTAATGCTAGACCTCAGTTTGAAAAAATTGAGCAGATCCAGGAGTATAATCAAAACAAGATGCTGAGAGCGTTTCAGCAGTGCGGAGTTTCGGAGAGCCACTTTGCCGACAGCACAGGCTACGGCTACAGCGACCGTGGCAGAGAGGTCTTGGATCAGGTCTATGCTTATGCCTTCGGAGCAGAGGATGCCATTGTCCGCCAGAGCTTTCAATCGGGAACACATGCACTTACTGTTGCACTGTTCGGTATACTCCGTCCCGGTGACACTATGCTGTCAGTAGCAGGAATACCCTACGACACTATCAGAAGCGTAATAGGAATAGAGGGCAATTACTCCGGCTCGCTGAAGGATTTTGATATACACTATGACGAGGTACCGCTGCTTGACGGCAAGGTTGACTATGAGTGCCTAAAAAATAAACTCTTGTCCCACCCTAAGATGGCATATATCCAGCGTTCCAGGGGATATTCTCTGAGAGATGCCCTTACGATCGCAGACATCAAAAGAATTTCGGCATTGGTCAAAGAGATATCTCCCTCAACAATTGTGATGGTTGATAACTGCTATGGCGAATTTGTCGAAAAGCTGGAGCCAACACAGGTTGGAGCAGACCTTATGGCAGGCTCTCTTATAAAAAACGCAGGCGGAGGAATAGCTCCCACAGGCGGATACATTGCCGGCAGAAGCGATCTTGTGGAGATCTGCTCATATCGCCTCACCACTCCCGGCACAGGCAGGGAGCTTGGTGCTACCATCAGCACTAAGAGAGAGATGTTTATGGGTGCATTCAATGCTCCTCACATCACGGGAGAGGCTATGAAAACCGCTGTATTTGCAAGCTCTCTCTTCAAATTGATGGGCTATGGAGTTTCACCGGATACAGATGCACAAAGAGGTGATATAGTGCAGGCTATTCTTCTTAAAAATGAAGAAAACCTCATTGCTTTTTGTGAGGGTATCCAGTCAGGCTCACCGGTTGACAGCTATGTTACACCCGTCCCCGATGATCTGCCCGGCTACGACAGCAAGGTCATTATGGCAGCAGGTGCTTTTACACTTGGTTCAAGCATAGAGCTTTCAGCCGATGCACCGCTGAGAGAACCCTATGCAGTATGGATGCAGGGCTCGTTCAATTTCCACAGTGGAAAAACGGGAGTGATGCTTGCAGCGGATAAAATTCTCAACAGGAGAACGGTATGACTTTTAATGTTATAACACTTGGGTGCAAGGTCAATCAGTATGAATCTCAGGCAATGACTGAGAAAATGCTTGCAGAAGGTTTTGTTATTTCACCTTCAAAGGAAATTGCGGATATCTTTATTGTCAACACCTGCACCGTGACCTCGGTCAGCGACAGCAAAAATCGAAAGCTTATCCGCCGAATACGCAGAAGCAATCCTGATGCGGTAATAGCCGTAACAGGCTGTATGACGCAGGCTTTCCCCGACGATGAGGTATATGATATCTGCGACATAGTTATCGGCAATACCCAAAGAAATGAGATCGCCTCACTTATTAAAGCATTTCTGCTCGACCGCAGCAAATACACGGCGATAAACGAACATAAGAGCGGTGAAGTGTTTGAACCGCTGACGATAACGGATTTTGAAGAACGCACAAGAGCTCAAATCAAAATTGAGGACGGCTGCAACCGTTTCTGTGCCTACTGCATTATCCCCTATGCAAGGGGCAGGGTGCGTTCAAAGGATATCGGAGAGCTTTTTGCCGAGGCAAAACAGCTTGCTCAGCGTGGATATAAGGAGATAGTGCTTGTGGGCATAAACCTCTCCTGCTTTGGTCAGGATACGGGTACTGATCTCTGTGAGGCAGTGGAAGCTGTCGCAAGGGTCGATGGGGTAGAGCGTATCCGCCTTGGGTCACTTGAACCGGAACGACTTGACCCCG
>CACYCD010000304.1 GCA_902772755.1 uncultured Ruminococcus sp. | reverse complement strand
GAACCAGTGACATCATGATTAACAGTCATGCGCTCTCGCAGACGAAATTTCCTACATCAAATCGTACCTTTTTTAATATCATAGATCAGCTTTTGATGGTACTGCATAAATCTGACAATTGCATTTTGTAATATCCGATAAAAATCGTATATAGTTCGTCTGATATCAAAACCGACTGTACTGAGTATTATAACAAACCGCTGCTTATTTGTCAATATCCTCTGCAGTTAAAAATTGCTGATAGGTTGCATTCATCAGGATATTCACTTCATATCCTCTTGCTACCCAAACTTCTTTCAGCAGCTCATCGGCGATCATTCTCTTTCGTTCAAGAGTTGATTTTTCGAATTCATCAGCCCAGCTTACAAATTGGTTATAATAATAATCGATTTTACCCATCTCGTATTCTTTATTATCCAATTTTGTTTCCAGTTCCTTTATCATTGATGTATTGTCGGCTATCTTCTGTTTGCATCTTTCAATGGCAATAGCCAGCACATCAGGAGTGAACTTGCTTTCACCGAGAAGAGCATTAGCGATTTCCTCTGTCAATTCACCGAGTTTTTTCTTTTGCGTTTCGTTTTCCTTCTCTATGGTTCGGATCTCGTTCTTTATCTCGTTAATCTGTGACTTGAACTTTGATTCCAGTGCCACATCTCTCGGAGTCAGCTTGATCTTTTTAAAGCATTCCCTTAAGAATTCAATAACCTGTCCGTCAATTTTCTCGGCTACATAAGCTGACTGCCCATCGCATTCATTACGGTGCATTGCTTTGCCGGAGCAAATATAGCGGTAACGCCTTGGGGTTTCGTGTACGACTCCGTCCTTTGTTATGTAATGATCCACATAACTTGTTGCGTTCAGCTTTTTTCCGCAGTGAGCACAGTACAATGTTCCGGAAAGCATAGACGAGGCTTTTGTAAAACGGGCTATATTATTTCGTTCCTGACTCTTATACGATCTTGCTTCAAGGATTTCGTGAGCTCTGATAAACACCTCATCTTCCACGATCTGCAAGTGTTCCAATCTCGGTGATACTGCATCTCCCTTGACAAAGTAACCGCAGTAAATCGGATTTTGAAGAATTCGATTTATTGTTACCGCCTGAAACTTGCTTCCTTTGTGTGTTCTTATATTTTGGTCATTTATAAGCTGTACCATCACATAAGAGCCTACACCTTCGGTTACGGTTTTTTCAAATATCATTCTGATGATATTTGCTTCATTCGGTACAATCTCAAGCGTTTTCAGTTCTTTTCCTTTTTTGTTGATCTGACCACTGTTGATAAGTCTGTATCCATACGGTGTCGTACCTCCTGTGTAAACGCCCTGCTCAACGAGCTGATTGAGACGGGTTTTTACTCTTATGGAGGTTTTTTTGCTTTCTCCGCTTGCCATCCAGAATCTGACATAGTTCATCAGATAGTCTGCATCGTTCTCAAACCTCTGCTGACCCTCTTTGGTAGACCATACCTCTACTCCCTGCTGATTGAACCATTCAACTATTACAGGTGTTTCATCTTGCCTTCGTCCAAGCCTGTCGAACATAAACACAAGCAGTACATCAAATTCTTTTCTTTCGGCAGCCGCTTTCAGTTCTTGTATCGCATCACGATCCTGAGCACTGACTTTGAAGCCTGATATGCCTTTCTCCAAAAACTCTCTTTTGATTATCCAGCCATTCTGCCGTTGTGCAAACTCTCTGCATTCCTGCTTCTGCATGGGGATATCGTCCTTATCTACCTGACCTTTGGTAGATACTCTATAAAGGCAGTACACTGTTTTATAAGCTTTATCTTTTTCGACCTGTTTAGGTGCGGTTCTGTTTTTTAACGGGATCATCAGAACGCCTCCTTATCACAACCAGTTACCGTTATGTCTGTGAGAACAGTGGCGAGCAATTCTGACAGCACTTCGGTTTGTGATATTTTGGTCGGTCGAGATTCAGCTTTGGGCTGAGTATTATATTTATTTGTTTTCTGTGTGGTTGGTGTGAACATCTAATCAATCCTTTCTGTTGTCCTCACCCCACACTAACGGGTATGTCTGACGTTTTGCGTCTGCGACTACTATACCACAAATAGTTTTCAATATCCAGCTCAAAACGGGGTGAAAATAAAAAATTTTACGAAAAAAAGAGCACCGATTTCTCGATGCTCTAATAATAAGTATTCTGTTATTTTTCAAGTATTTCAAGCAATTCCCTTGCCGTAACTATAAACGGTTCTTTGGGGAAATGCTTGATATTGCCGGTTACCAAATAAGCATTATCATCACGCTTTTCCATTACTACTTCATAAAAAGGCAAATCTTTCATATCAGGCAAGATCGTCCCTGACGGGTTTGGATCAACCTGTATACCGAAGTGTTCTATTGCTGACAGCAAGTAGTTCACCGTATCTTTCGAGAATCCAAACTTTTTGCGGTTAAGAACCTCTCTGTATTCTTCTGTGATCTTGTTGCTGTAAAGCGGAATGATATCTCCTGCCAACATTTTCGCCGCTACCTGAACGGTGGCAGCATTTTCATTGCTCGAAAGCAAAGCCGAGACAAGCACATTTGTATCAATTACTGCGTAACAGATCATCAGCTTTCCTCCGTGCTGTTTCTCGCAAGCCGTATTTCCTCGTTTATCTCATCAAGAGACATATCAGAAACACCATTCGCTTTTGCCTGTGTCCGCAATGCACTGAAAGCCTGCATTGCACCATCTCTTGTGATCTCAGGCTCTGAGGCTGCGATCTCAAACGGAATTTTACGTTGCCTTACAACTGCCCTTGCAAATACAT
>CACYCD010000303.1 GCA_902772755.1 uncultured Ruminococcus sp. | reverse complement strand
TGTGAGTTCCTTCTTGTTTGTGTTGCCGTCGCCGTCCTTGGCGTCAACAGCGATCTTGAAGGTACCTGCCTTGTCAGCAGTCCACGCAAAAGTGCTGCTTGTTGAATAAGCCTGAGCCACACTGCCGTTTACGCTGAACTGATACTGGATAACATTTGATTTTGATTTGCCTGTTACAGAGAATGTGATCTGGCTGCCGATGTACTGGGGAGAATCCATATCACCCTTGAAATCTCTGAGCTGGAGATCATTGGGGTCATACTCTTCCCAACCGTTTGTATCAACGTTGTAAGCATAACCGCTGCCCTTGTTGTCAAGGTCAGATGTCTGGCTGTTTCCGCCCTGGCTGAAAATAACCTTGCTGAACTGCTTGGGAGCAACATACTCGAATAAGCCTTCATCGACCTTTGTCATTGTAACGCCCGGCCAGCTTGCATTGCTGTCCTTATCGCTGTTCCACATATAGCAGCTGACGCTTGACCATGACTTTGCTCTGCAGTATACAGAGAAAGAACCCGGGGGTGTTGTGGGGTTGTTGACGCTTCCTGCTGTAGGTGCAGTTGTGCTGTTGGGATTATAGACTGACCAGCTGTTTGTGCTGAGGTCAAAGCATTGTGCTCCGCCTGCATAAGAGAGGTCGCTGGTCTGGTCGCCTGCATTGTTGTTGAAGATAATCATATCAAAGCCGTTCTTTACATTGTAAGACCAGATATTATTACCCTCATTGTTCATCTTTGTACCCGGCCAAGCGACGTCCTTTGTCTGTGAGGAGTTGTTCCACATATAGCAGTACACATCGCCCCAGCCCTTGGTATTCTTGCAATAAACTGTTTCACCCTGAACGGATGTAGCTCCTGACTGTTCTTCATCGGTAGTTGCGGCTATTACGGAATAACAGCCGGCTGCGATCATTGTTGACAGCATAAGTACCGATAAAAGCAGACCCAATGCTCTTTTGCTTAAAGTCTTCATTGTTTGCCTCCAAAAAAATGATTTGGGTATATAATTATTTACAACATTATTATAGCAAAAAAGGTATATTTTTTTAATTCCGAAAAAGAAAAATAGCATTTTATTTGTGTACAAGATTTATGTCGGTTACTTAGCTATTTCTACTAACTTATGAATACAGTATGAACTCTGTTATTATTTTATTTTATTTTATCCCAATAGGCTTTAAATGCCTGTTCATTTTTATTGTCGCCGTAGGTGTAGTAGCGTTTGCCCAAAAGGATATCGGGAATGTACTGCTGTTCCACATAATGGTTGGGATAATCGTGCGGATAAAGATAGAACTGTCCCTTGTTTGGATTGTCCTCTCCGTCAAAGTGCTTGTTTTGAAGCTGTCTGGGGATAGGACCCGTCCTGCCGGCTTTTACATCGGCAAGAGCTTTGTCTATCGCCTGTTCTCCCGAATTTGACTTGGGAGAATTGCAGACCATTATGACCGCATCGGCAAGAGGGATCCTTGCTTCGGGCAAGCCAACTGCCATTGCAATATCCACACAGGCTTTGACTATGGGGATAAGATTCGGGTAGGCAAGACCCACGTCCTCACAGGCACAAACCATAAGTCTGCGACAGGCTGAGATCAGATCTCCGGCACTGAGAAGCCTTGCAAGATAGTGAAGTGCTGCATCGGTGTCGCTGCCACGCATACTTTTTTGATAAGCCGAAAGAATGTCATAATGCTCATCGCCGTCCCTGTCGTAACGCATGGCACTCCTCTGGGTGAGCTGACGTGCGGTTTCCTCGGTAATGAGCTTTTTTCCGTCAACGGTTTGTGCTGCAATGTACGACAGCTCGGCACTGTTTATAGCCTTCCTGACATCTCCTCCGCAAGCATTGCAGATGATTTTCAGCGTTTTTTCATCGATGACCGCCTGTATGCTGTTTTCTTCTGACAAAACGGCAAACGCTCGCTCAACCGCACGTTTGATTTCCGTGTCCGGCACGGGCTTGAACTCAAACACAGTGCAACGGCTGAGTATGGCATTGTATACATAGAAATAGGGATTTTCCGTTGTGGAGGCAATAAGCGTTATTTTTCCGTTTTCTATATATTCAAGCAGGGTCTGCTGTTGTTTTTTGTTAAAATACTGTATCTCGTCAAGATAGAGCAAAACCCCGTTAAGTCCGGCAAAGCCGTCAAGCTCCCTAAAAATCTCTTTCAGATCCGCAGTTGAGGCTGTAGTGCCGTTGAGCTTGCGAAGGGTCATATCGGTTTTCTGTGCTATATATGCCGCAAGCGTGGTTTTACCCACGCCTGACGGACCGTAAAATATGAGATTTGGAATTATTCCGCTGTCGATAATATTTCTCAGTGCCATACCCTCCGAGAGAAGGTGCTTCTGACCTACGATCTCATCAAGGGTACGGGGTCGTATTCTGTCTGCCAGTGGCTGCATGATCATTCGTAGAGGGGATATTTTTTGCAGATCTCATCAACGCCTGCAAGAACTGCATCACGGCTGCCCTCATAATCATTTAATACCATTGTGATAAACTCGGCAATTTTGTCGCAGTCATCCTCTTTAAGACCTCTTGTTGTGACAGCTGCCGTACCTATACGCACACCGCTGGTTACAAATGGGCTGAGTGGCTCATTGGGGATAGTGTTCTTGTTTACTGTGATACGGCAGTCATCAAGTCTTGCTTCAAGCTCCTTGCCTGTAACACCGGTATCTCTCAGATCCATCAGCAATACATGGTTGTCCGTACCGCCCGAAACGAGCTTGCAGCCTCTCTTTACAAGACCGTCGGCAAGTGCTTTGCAGTTCTTGACGATCTGAGCACCGTATTCCTTAAATTCCGGCTTGAGTGCTTCTCCGAAACAAACTGCCTTTGCGGCGATTGTGTGCATAAGGGGACCTCCCTGAGTGCCGGGGAAGATAGCCTTGTCAATAGCTTTTGCATACTTTTCCTTGCAGAGAATAAGTCCGCCTCTGGGACCTCTGAGAGTCTTATGTGTGGTAGATGTGACAAAATCACAGTAGGGTACGGGGTTGGGGTGTACTCCTGCGGCTACAAGTCCTGCGATGTGAGCCATATCGACCATAAGCAGAGCATTCACCTCATCGGCGATCTCTCTGAACTTTGCAAAATCTATCACTCTGGGATAAGCGGAAGCACCTGCAACTATGAGCTTGGGACGACATTCCTTGGCGATCTCAAGCACCTTGGCATAATCTATTCTGTGTGTAACGGGGTCAACTCCGTATGGCACAAAGTTGAAATACTTTCCGCTCATATTTACGGCTGAACCGTGGGTGAGGTGTCCGCCCTCGTTGAGATTCATACCCATAACGGTATCTCCGGGCTGGAGCATCGCAAAATACACAGCCATATTAGCCTGTGCTCCCGAATGGGGCTGAACATTGGCATGATCTGCACCGAAAAGCTCGCAGGCTCTTTTTCTGGCAGTCTCCTCAACCTTGTCCACACAGTAACAACCACCGTAGTATCTCTTGCCCGGATAACCCTCGGCATACTTGTTAGTGAGAATACTGCCAACTGCTGCCATTACCGCAGGGGAAACAAGGTTTTCCGAAGCGATAAGCTCCAGATTTCTGCGTTGACGGTCAAGCTCTTCATCCATAGCCATACCGACCTCAGGGTCATACTGCTTTAAAAAATCAATATTCTGCATTTCCTATTCTCCTCTTAAATCAGATTACAAACAACAGCATTATACAGCATTTGTATCTATATTGCAAGTTTTATTTTATTTACACTCTAAAATTCTTTCTATCAGATCATCAAGCTCTGACATCGTACTGACCTTACCTGCTTCATTTCTGAGTGCCGCCGCACCTCTGAAGCCCTTAAAGTACCATACTATGTGCTTTCTGCTTTGACGCATACCTAGAAATTCTCCTTTAAGCTCGCACATACGCTCCACCTGTTTTCTGAGTACTCTCAGGCGTTCTTCCACATCGGGAGAGGGCAGAACTCTGCCGTTACGCATATACTCGTTTATCTCACTGAATATCCAAGGATTTCCCGTAGCACCTCTGCCGACCATCACAAGGTCACAGCCTGTCTGCTCATACATACGCTTTGCACTTGCTCCCGAAGTGACATCACCGTTGCCTATCACGGGAATCTTTACTGCTTTTTTTACATCGGCAATTATCCTTAGATCTACGGGAGGTTTATAATACTGCTGACGTGTCCTGCCGTGTACCGCTATGGCGGAAGCTCCGTTTGCCTCGACAATTTTCGCAATTTCAACGCAGTTCACCGAAGCATCGTCCCAACCCTTACGCATTTTTACGGTAACAGGCAGATCAACCGCATCAGCGACCGCACGGACGATAGCTCCGCACAGCTTTGGATCTCTCATAAGAGATGCACCTGCACCGTTTCCACTGATCTTCGGTGCAGGACAGCCCATATTTATATCAATAAAATCGGGCTTGTAGCGTGTGGCAAAGACTGCGGCATCAGCCATAAGCTTGGGGTCATCACCGAATATCTGTATTCCGGACGGGCGTTCATCGGGACTCAGCTCCATAAGCTCAGCTGAACGCTCGCTGTTAAAGTGTATCCCCTTAGAGCTGACCATCTCGGTAACGGTGTATGAGGCTCCGTACCCGGTGCACAGCTCTCTGAAAGCACAATCAGCCACACCTGCCATTGGAGCAAGTGCAGCATAGTTTTTTATTTCTATATTTCCGATCTTCATCTCAGCCTCCGAGCCTTCTGCCTGTTGACGATATAACAAAGCCAAGCACGGCTATCAGTGCAACTCCCACGCATACCCAGCAGACTATGCCCCCTGCATAGCTTACCCCGCCGTTTTCGGAATCTGCACCGAAGTCCTGAGGAACCTCCTCAGCAGGCTCGGTGCTGTCCATCAGCGTAGGCAGCTTGAGTATCTTGTTTAGATATTCATTATCCGTTGGGAGGGTGTAGTCCTCAATATAGCCGGCTATATTCTCGGGAAGAGTCCACTGCTGTTCTTCCTCGGTTTCATAGCTATCCGTCAGCGGTTCGGTGGCTGCAGGCTCCGGGTCGGGTTCGGTGTATTCCTGAATATCCTCGGTTACCTCTTCCTCCACGGGATCGGGGTCGGTATATATCTCTATCGGCTCAGTTTCGGGTTCTGCGACAGGTTCGGTTTCGGGGATATACTCGGTTTCGGGTTCAGGCTCAGGCTCAGGCTCGGGCGTCTGATAGGCATCTGTTATCTCCTGAACGGGTGTTTCTTCGTCCGGAACAGCATACACTGTCATCGGCAAAGCCAATGCAAGCATAGCTGTACAGGTGATCATAATAAATCTCTTTAAAATTCCCATTGCAACTATCCTCTGTTGATTGATAGTTTGATTATAACACTGACTCAGCATTTTTGCAAGACTTTTGCAAGAGCCTTCCCCAGCATTGTACCACTGCGTTTGGCTTCGCCGAGGGTGTTTACATCTGTTCCGAACTCTATGAGCAGTGAACCGCTGCACACATTCAGGTTATAGGTATAGCAACCGAAGTTCAGCGGACGGGTTAGCCCCGGGTACATTGTTTCAGCCTGTTGCTGAAGGCGTATCGCAAAGCGGAGATTTTCTTCCCAGAACGGAAAATATCCCCCTCCCTCATAGCTGTAGCCCGTCATAATCATAATCTGAGCACACTTCTGACCCTTATATTCAAAAAACGGCTTTACCTTGCCTTCCTCACCCCCTGCACCTATGGCATCACGGTGGATATCAAGCACTACCTTTATATCCTTATACTTATTCATATAGTATTGGATAGTATCATAGCTTCTCTCATAGCTTCCGCTGTACGAGGGATAGTCGTGCAGTGTCTTGTCATGAATAACACCTATCCCCGATTTTTTCAGCTCCTCTTCTATCCTGTCGCCCACAGAGGTGATATTTTTTGAATTATCTGTTGAGCGTGGGTAGTAGTCGGCAGGATAAGTGCCGTCATCTCGGTCAAGATAGCTTTCGCAGGTATGCGTATGAAATATAAGCACCTGAACCTTGTGATTATTCTCCATCTTAAAGCCTACGGGCTGTTCAAGCTCATAGGCTATGTCGAGGTCAAAGTCGGTGTAATTCTTTACGGAAAAATTATTGTATACGCTTCCGTCAGCTTCAAAGTGACGTTCCGTTACCGGATAATTCACCCCCGATGATTTATGTGGCTTGGTCGCACCCGTCTTTTTTTCAGACTTTTTCACCGAGACCGAATTTGCGTTCACCGCAGATACCTTTTGTGAGGTCACGGGAGCTGTGGGTGCCTGAGTAGCCGTACTGAGCATAGCCGAAACAGGCTCTGTCTCCTCCCCACGCACATAATCTCCCGTCCTGAGAACAACAGACACCAGCCCCACCAACGCAGCACAGCAAACCGCCGTCATAGATAGCCCACGCAAAAATTTATTCTTCCCCATAAATACACCTCTTGAAACTTTCCTTTCTAAAAGTATATTGGGGACAGCGTGATATTATTACAAAAGCCGGAGAATGACCTCCGGCTGATATTCATACAAATGTATAT
>CACYCD010000302.1 GCA_902772755.1 uncultured Ruminococcus sp. | reverse complement strand
TATATTGAGGACTACTCCGCTTTGGAAAGCGAAGTGGAGCAGATCGCACATATTGATTTGATAGATGCAGATCTGCTTTCAAAGGACAGGAGCAAGGCAAAGGTGCATCTCTATGTAGGTGCAGAGGATAATCCGCTTGAAGCGGTGGCACAGCTTGGTGAAAAGCTCCGTCAGGCAGGCATAGATTTTTCCGTTGATACCCTTGACTGTGCGGACGAGGATTGGCTGAACAACTGGAAACAGTATTTCAACCCAACTCCGATAGGTGAGAAGCTCCTTATCCGCCCCACGTGGAGGGAGAATTACGATCCGCAGGGGAGAATAGTTATCAACCTCGACCCCGGGCTTGCCTTTGGAACGGGTACTCACGAAACCACAAGTCTTTGTCTTTGTGAATTGGAGAAGCTTGTTACCGAGGATTCAACTGTTCTCGATGTTGGCTGCGGCAGCGGAATACTTGCCATTGCGTCCCTGCTTTTGGGTGCAAAGAGTGCCGTTGCGGTGGATATTGACGAGCTTGCAGTACAGACTGCCCGTGAGAATGCCGAGATAAACAACGTAAGTGACAGGCTAAAGGTCATTCACGGCAGTTTTACCGACAAGGTAGAGGGGAAATTTGACATTGTGGTTGCCAACATTGTGGCTGATGCAATTATTTTCCTTTCTTCGGGTGTAAAACAATTTATGAATCGGGATTCCGTTTACATAATGAGCGGAATTATTGATACAAGGGTCGATGAAGTGGTGACGGCTGTATCGGAAAATTTTGTGATCACCGATAAAATTTTCCTCAACGGCTGGTACTGTCTGAAAGCCCGTATAAAATAGGAGGAATTATTATGAACAAAAAGAGTACAATAAATCTTATACTGTCTGCTTTTCTGGTAACTGCATTTGTGGTATGCACTTACTTTTTCAGCACGATAGGACTTACAGGAAACGCTCAGAAGATCTGCAATATCCTTATCACCGTAGTGTTCGGTCTGGTGCTGTTTTACGCTACAAGAGTAGGAGAGGGCAGGGCTGTATTCCGTTTCAGTCTGCCTACACTGCTTATTCTTGATCTTCCCGTTATCTATATCCTGCTCACAGGTCTTGCTTCGGGTCTGCCGCTGGCTGAATATCTCGGCGGAAGCGAAATGGTACTGGTGCTTGCAGGCGTATCGCTGGGTTACGGCATACCCTATACCTTCCTGAGTGGATTTGAGCTTGAAGAAGAAGCCGACGAGGAAGAAGAGGAAGAAGGATCCGATGAAGATGAGCCTACGGAAGCAGACGAAGCAGAAGTATCAGAGGGTTCTGACGAAGCTCCCGAATTTGAAGATGACAGCGATACTGCTAAGGTTGAAATAAATATTTGATGGAGATGTAAAAAATGGGATGTACTCATGATTGCTCAAGCTGTTCAAGCGACTGTGCTTCTAAAAATCCCGAGAGCCTGCTTGCGGAGCTGAATCACTACAGCTCGGTAAAAAAGGTAATCGGCGTTGTTTCGGGCAAGGGCGGAGTAGGCAAAAGTCTTGTGACCTCTACGCTTGCCGTTGAGATGAACAGACTTGGCTATAAGTCGGCTGTTCTTGATGCTGATATAACGGGTCCTTCAATTCCGAAAGCATTTGGAATACACGAAAAAGCAATGGGTTCGGATATGGGTATTCTGCCGGCAAGAACCGAAAGCGGAATAGAGCTTATGTCAATAAACCTTATGCTCCCCGAGGAGACCTCGCCCGTTATTTGGAGAGGTCCCGTCATTGCAGGTGCAGTAAAGCAGTTCTGGACAGATGTTGTCTGGACAGATGTTGACTATATGTTTGTGGATATGCCTCCCGGAACAGGCGATGTTCCGCTGACGGTTTTCCAGAGCCTGCCTGTTGACGGCATTGTTATTGTTGCGTCACCGCAGGAGCTTGTTTCAATGATAGTAGAAAAAGCTGTTAATATGGCGGTTGCAATGAATATACCGATCATAGGAATAGTTGAAAATATGAGTTGCTTCAAGTGCCCCGACTGCGGAAAAGTGCATAAGCTGTTTGGAGAAAGTCACATTGACGAGGTGGCGAAGGCACACAATACCAAGGTGCTGGCACAGCTCCCGATAGACCCCGATGTTGCCGCACTCATTGACAGCGGAAATGCAGAAAAAATCCATCTTGAAGAAATAGAATCGGCAGCAAAGGCAATTGCCGAGGCTTGTCCGCTATAGTTGTAATAATTTACCGCCCCTGAAATGGTTCAGAGGCGGTTTTTTAGCTTTAGATATTTATTTTTTGTGGCAAGTCCGCCCCTTATGTGGCGTTCACTCTTGTTTATTTCAAGAACCTTCTTGACCTCGGAATAAAGTGACGGATTTATTGCCTGAAGTCGTGAGCTTACGTCCTTATGCACCGTACTTTTGCTGATGCCGAATTTTTTTGCAGTTGAGCGTACAGTGTCACCGCTTTCTATTATATGTAATCCCAATGTTACCGCCCGATTTTCCACAATGCCGTTCACACATTAACCCTCCTTGATAGTTAATGTTATGCATCGGGAGGTGCGGATATTACTGACTGACAGCTTTCAAGTCAACCACTGTCACATCAAGCGGATTGTTTATCCTAGGTATATGGTGGGCGTTGTTAAGTCCGCCCGTGATTATCGCCTGCATATTGTTTACCTTGTAATAGCCAAGGTCATACTGCGGAAACCAGCCCTGCTCGGGTCCGTAGATACCACCCTTGAAGGGGATCCTCACAATACCTCCGTGGTTGTGTCCGCATACCATCAGATCTATGTCAAATTCATCAAACTTCCAGTATATCACCACGGGAAAATGACACATAAGTATTGAAAAATGCTCCTCGTCCTCCTGCTCGAGAAACCTTTGCAACAGGTGGTTTTCGGGATTGTCGAAATCGGGAGAATCAAATCCGTAAAACGGATACTGCTTTATTCCGGCTATAGTTATGCGGTCACCGTTGAGCTTTATATCCTCCATATCATTGTAGAGGAGCTTTGCACCTGTGCTGTCGATAAGCTTCTTAAAGTCGGAGGTCTGTTTGCCGCCCTCATAGACAAAGCTCAGATCCTCGTGATTTCCCAGAGTGTAGTATACAGGCACTTCTTTGGCAAGGTTTTTGCACATTTCAACCAGGTCATCAGCCTTGTTAGGTTCTTTCTCGTCAACCATATCGCCCACAAGCAGTACAAAGTCAGGTTCGGCAGCCATAATTTTTTCCGTCAGCTTGTAGTTCCCCTTGCCAAAGCTCCTTCCCTCAGTGTCGGAGATCATGACAAATCGGGCATCGTGCTTTAGCTTTGCGGTTTCTACCGAATAAAAGCTGTAGGTCAGCACATTGTTGCAGTAAAGTATATTTATAATCAAAAACAGCGGGATAAGCAATATAAGGAAGGCAAAGCCTCTGAGAAGCTTTTTTCCCCTACGCTTTATTACCATAACGTTCACCTCTGCATATATAATACCATTAAAATAATGTTTATTCAATCAAATGCTAAAAAAATCTGGAAAAAATCTTTATCGTATGATATAATAAAAGGAGTATGTATTGGAGGGTCAGATATGGATAAACCCCTTGAAATTGAACATAAGTGGTTGATAGAATATCCCGATATTTCAAAATTGGCAAAAATGGAAAATTTTTCATATTCGGAGATAGAGCAGATATATATTTCTCACAAGGAACACGGAGTAAAGGGAAGGATACGCAAGCGTGGAAAAAACGGGAATTACAAGTATTACAAGACCTTCAAGAAGCGTATCACCAATATGACACGTATAGAGTATGAGGATGAGATAACAGAGGAAGAATATCGCACACTTGCCAAAACAAAACGCAGCGGCTATAATGTGATATCAAAAATTCGCTATGTGTTCACTCAGTATGGCTTTACCTACGAGGTTGACGTTTTTCCGTTTTGGAATGACAGAGCCTTTATGGAGTGTGAGGTCGAGAGCGAGGACGTTTTTGTCCCGATACCCGATTGTGTGCATGTCATAAAAGAGGTAACTAATGACAGCAGGTACAAAAATGCTTCGCTTGCAGTGAAAAAAGTTACAGAGGAATTGTGATATGCTGAAGCTGTCCCGACTTGACCGTGCGGAGGCACTCAGATATATGGGTGTGCGTGGTGCAAAAGCAGATGCAAACACTTTGGAGCTGATGGACAGGGCTGAGGAAGAAATATTCCGTGTCAGCCGTCCTGCGTGGATATTTGCGGAAATACAGCGTGACAGTCCTGCTTTGGGTGGGAATGATATTCAGTCACTGCTCAAAAACTGCGAAAAAGTGATACTTTTGGCGGTAACCCTGGGAATAGGGGTTGACAGGGCTGTACGCCGTTTTCAGGTGTCAGATATGGCACTTGCCTATGTGCTTGACTGTATGGCGTCTGTTGCCGTTGAGCAGG
>CACYCD010000301.1 GCA_902772755.1 uncultured Ruminococcus sp. | reverse complement strand
CTACGGCAACCTTGATCTTAAGCTGAGAAACAGCGGAAACTATCAGGTTTTCCTCTCCTGCTATATGAGCGGTGCTACCCTGTATGCAAAATTCTACGGAATAAAAGAGGGCAACTATGACTATATTGATACCTACAGTGAAAACTACGGTGTTTCCTCAACAGGCTATCACTCCAGCTCCTACAGGATCTACAAGGATTCAAACGGAAATGAAATAGACCGTGAGCAGCTTCCGGATTCTTACTACAGTCTTGAACACGGCCACTCCGTAGCTGCAGCCGACAGCGGCGGTCAGTCATATCCGCACAATCAAAAAGTAAGTACGTAACTATAGGGCATCTCCGACAAATCGGGGATGCCCTAAATCACGCCATAAATCAAAGAGTTATTGTTTCTCCCGTGGAAAGGTAGTGAAGCTTTGGGATAAAGCTTTTCATAAATCCATACTGCTCCGCACCTGTGCAATGGCAGGTGTAGTATACTGTGCGGTACTCTGCAAGTGCTTCTGCATATTTTTTCAGTTGCTCACCTGTCGGGAGCTTTGAGAGGTGAAAACCTCCTACAAGCACATCGGGGGTGAACCAGTGGACTATATTTACTATGCCCTTGTGTGAGCATCCGCTGATCAACACTCTTTTTCCGCCATCTTCTATAAGAAGATACTGCTCATGCAAAAAATCATCGGGGACAATATTTCCGTTATCAACCTTATTCAGACCAAACGAGCCAAGGTCCGTCAGCTTTTTTCGGTTGTTGCAGGTAAATAGGGTCAGCCCATCTTCAATGCGGTATTCATCATCTGTAAATATTATCCTGCCACTGTCAAGAAGTTCTCGGTCAAGCCCGATATATTTTTCCGTTCCGTTATAATGCGGTTCAAATGCACGCCTGTTTATGTAGACAGGTGCTTTTTTATTGATTTCAAGAAAATGCTTTAAACCGCCTCCGTGGTCGTAGTGACCGTGTGACAGCACTGCAAGATCTGTCTGTGAGAGATCAATGCCGAGTGCATCGGCATTTTCCGCAAACAGGGAGGACTGTCCCGTGTCAAAAAGCAGTTTGCGGTGTTGAATCTCTATGAATAAGCTTAGCCCATGCTCCGCACGCAGGCAGGTTTTTGAGGTATTTTCAGTCAAAGCCGTTATTTTCACAATTATCACATCCCGATATGATTATACACCCACCGGTAAAATATAACAATCCATATTTTTATTTTTATAATTTGCTATTTTTTCATTGTTTTTTTGACAAAATGTATTATAATAATATTATAGGTAATTATTTATATTGAAAGGTGTGTTTTTAATGCGTAACGGACGTATACTCATCGTAGATGACGACCCGAATATATGTGAGTTGCTGAGACTATACATTGAAAAAGAAGGCTATGAGGTGCTTATTGCCAATGACGGACTAAGGGCTGTTGAGATGTTCACACGAAATCATCCCGACCTTATGCTGCTTGACATTATGCTTCCCAAAATGGACGGCTGGCAGGTCTGCCGTGAAGTCAGGAAAACCAGCAACCGACCGATCATTATGATCTCCGCAAAAGGAGAGCTGTTTGACAGGGTACTGGGGCTGGAGCTTGGTGCAGACGACTATATTATAAAGCCCTTCGAAGCCAAGGAGGTACTGGCACGTATTCATGCCGTACTCAGACGCACTTCCTCAGAAACCAAGAACGAGAACGTGGAGGAGGTTCATTATGATAAGATCAGCATCAACCTCACCAATTATGAGTTGAAGGTTGACGGCAAGCTGATAGATACTCCGCCCAAGGAACTGGAGCTGATCTACTATCTTGCAAGTCACCCCGGCAAGGTCTTGACAAGAGATGAGCTTCTTGAAAAGGTATGGGGATTTAACTACGGCGGTGAGTGCCGAACGGTCGATGTACATATCAAGCGTTTGCGTGAAAAAATCAACGGCGTGTCCAATCAGTGGTCTTTGAAAACTGTCTGGGGCAAGGGCTATAAATTTGATGTGGTAAAATGATAAAACGTTTAAAAAAATCAACTCTTTTCAGAAAATACCTCTCACTGACAATGGGAATAGTGCTGGTGTCGTTTTTGATACTGGGTATATTCATTATGATATTTATGCTTCAATTTTGGAGAAATTTTGAGGCACAGCGTCTGAGTGAGAGTATCGAAAGTATAAGTGCTCTTGTATCGGACTGTGTTGCGATACAGGATTCGGAGCTGGAGATAAGCGACATTGAAAAATGGCGTACTATCTCAAAGCTGGGAAGCAGCTATAATTATGACCTCGTTGTGACAAATGCCTACGGCAAGGTTGTCAAGATCACTCGCCGTGATGATGTGATAAAAAGGGATTACATAATATCCTCAGATGTTCTCAGCGTGCTGGCAACCGATAATTACTATGAAAAGGTCTCCGACACAAAGAGCTTTTATCCCGACACGGAAATAGTCATTGCCTCTCCCATAATACTCCGTGACGGTGCAAACTACATAACCGCAGGCTATATTATAGCCTGTTCCTCACAGTCGATATACTCCGAAGCACCAAACATAGTTTTCAGAATATTCATCTATGCTGTATTTGCGGCTCTTGCGGTTGCAGGAGTGCTGACAGGGCTATTTTCCTACAGTCAGTCAAAACCGCTTATCGCTATGAGCAGACAGGCAAAGAAGTTTTCAAAGGGAGATTTTTCAGGCAGAATACAT
>CACYCD010000300.1 GCA_902772755.1 uncultured Ruminococcus sp. | reverse complement strand
CGACTCAGAAGCTGAGTTAGGGGGCTGTTTTTATTGAGTATTTTCCTTACCCTATCTGTGACGATTCCCATATATACTGGGTTGTGCGTCTTGGGGTAGGGACTTTTTTTACGCCACGCTATCTCTTTTGGCAGGATATCCTCAAAAGCTTTGCGGACAATTCCTTTTTCACGACCCTCATAGGCTTTCAGCTCCCACGGCATATTGTAGGCGCATTCAACTATCCTGTAATCGCAGAACGGCACACGCACCTCAAGACCGCTGTACATACTCATTCTGTCCTTGCGGTCAAGCAGACACTGCATAAAATAGCAGAAATTCAGTCTGAACATCTCTCTCATACGGGCGGAAAGCGGAGTATCGGAGCTTAACTTGTCGGTGTCGGCACAGGCTTGAAGATATCTCTCGTGAACATACTCCTCGCCGTGGGGGAGAATACCGTTTTTTAAGATCTTTCTGCGTATTTGCTGACTGCGTGACCACGGGAAGCACTCCTCGAACAGTATATCCTTGTTGTGATACCAAGGATAACCGCCGAAAAGCTCATCGGCACATTCTCCCGACAGAGCAACTGTGAAATCACGCTTTACTTCCCTGCAGAACAGTAGCAGGGACGAGTCGATGTCCGCCATACCGGGCAGATCTCTGGCACATACAGCATCATTCAGTGCATCGGCAAGTGCAGGGTGGTCAAGTATGACCTCGTGATGTATGCTGTGGGTGTTCTTTACCATCAGCCTGATAAAATCTGCATCACGGTTTGGCTGAAACAAGCTCTTCTGAAAATACTTCTCGTTGTCCTCATACTCGACCGAATAGGTGTGTATCCTGCCTCTGTTTTTTTCTCTGGAATAGTCGGAAGCCACCTTGCAGATGACAGAGCTGTCCAGTCCTCCCGACAGGAAAAAACACATCGGAACATCGGTAACAAGCTGTCTGCGTATAGCATCTGTGAGCAAAGCTCTTGTTTTTTCTATAGTTTCTTCCGCAGTGTCGGTGTGTTCCCTTGCGGTCAATTTGAAGTACTGTTCCTTTTTCAGCTTGCCCTCTGAATACACTGCAAGCTCCCCGGGCTTCAATTCATTGATTCCCTTAAAAACTCCGCAGGAGGGCGTCCGTGCCGGTCCCATAAAGAATACTTCATACAGCCCCTGTTCATCTATTACGGGCTTAACCTTGCCCGAGGCGAGAATGGACTTTATCTCGGAGGAGAATATGATCCCGTTTTCATATATATGATAGAAAAACGGTTTAACGCCTATCCTGTCACGGCATAGAAACAGCTTCTGTTCCTCGGGTTCATACACCGCAAAAGCAAAAATACCGTTCAGATGCTTTGCACAAGCCTTGCCCCACAGGATATAGGCTTTGAGTACGGCTTCCGTATCGCTCCTGCCTCGAAATTTGAACCCCTTGGCGGTCAGCTTGCTACGCACCTCCTCGGTGTTGTAAAGCTCTCCGTTGTAGATGATTACATACTTTTTCCCGTTGTGTACCGCCGCCATCGGCTGAGTACCGTTTTCTTTGTCAATGACAACCAGCCTTCTGTGGATAAGTGCGATGTTCCTGTTTATATATATCCCGTTCTCATCGGGTCCTCGCCGTTCAAGAGTAGATGAAATTTTGTTCAGCACACTTTTGCTGTCATAAAAATCAATTCCCTTGTCAAACCAACCTGCTATTCCGCACATAAGTTGACCTCCTGTTTCTTATTGTGACCAATGGAAATGAGAAAAATAACCGACAGCAGTATTACCGCACCGCCTCCCCAGACAGTACCCGACAGCGAGGGCGTGATATCTCCGGCGATGTTTGAAAAGGTTTCCTCCGCTACGGGAAAGAAGAGCATCAGCACATACATACAGCCTGCCGAGATTGTTCCCTGTATTATTCGGAAAACCGTGAATTTCAGCTTGCTTATCCCGATATCTCCGGCAATGCCGTAGATCTGGAAATGTACGCATAAGCCGCCAAAGCCGATAAAAAACGCTGTCAGCTCAAGCGGTATCTTTCCTGTGCTGTATATGGTTCCGCAGGTTATCTCCAACAGTCCTGCCAAGCCTCCGTTATAAAAATGAAGAAGTGACAGTAGCTTGTTTATCACGGTAAAGATCACCACAAAGCCACACATCTGTAGTGCCGTGTGTACCGCCTGCTCCGTTGACAGCACAACAGCTTCTCCCAAGGTACAATTCGGTTTATTTTGACTGTGAGGTATATCGGCAGTCTGTTTATTTCTGTACACGATCAGGAGCGTCAGCACGCTGAGTATGTCGGAACACAGAAGCAGGAGCCCTGCACGCTTTGAACCCAGCAGATTTTCACCGAGAAATGTTACAAGAAATCCGGGTCCTGCCCCCACACAGCAGTATATCAGCTTTTCAGCCTGAGCTGAGGTAATCCGATTTTCCTTGTACAGCATTGACGCAGTCTTTGCACCAACGGGAAAACCCCCGACAATGCTCAGTATTACGGCGTTCAAACCCTCCCTCGGCACTGCAAGCAGACTTGCAATTGCACCTAACCGCCTTGTCAGAGGGTGCATACTGCCCGTATAAACCGTGAACGAGCTGAGTACAAAAAACGGAAATAACGAGGGTATCAGCACATCGGCACAGGAATACAGGGCTTCACTGACTGCACTTTTGTAGGTGTCGGTGTATATCAACAGCAGGACAGGCACAGCCGATGAAACAACGGTAGTCAGCAATACTCTATAACTATTTTTTCTCATCACTTCAATATATTGCAGTGCCGTCATAAATATTACTCCCACAGCGTAAAATACCATAGTATTTATAAAAGAGTGATGGCTATGAAAACAAACAGTGTGTTCTGCAATTCTCTGCCGATAACCGAGGTGGTGGGCAACAGGGAGATCACCATTGAGGGCAGCACGGGTGTGCTGAAATATGAGAGTGAAAATATCAAGATAAATACCTCTTCAATGGTTATCTCCGTAGAAGGAAGAGGTATGCAGCTGAAATATTTTTCGGCTTCCTCCCTTGTGATAGAGGGTGCTATACTGAAAATCGAGTACATAATGTAGGTGAAAAAATGCTTATCAAACTGCTTCGTTTTATAAGGGGTTATATCACATTTTCAGTCAAGGGGAAATTTCCCGAACGGCTGATCAACCTGATAGGCAAAAACGGCTTGACCTATTGGGATATCCTTCCGCAAAAGGACGGCTTCAGGATATCAATGCCCGTCAGCGATTACAAGAAGCTCAGGTCGATCATCAGAGGAAAGCATATCCGCACACGGGTACAGACACGCAGAGGACTTCCGTTTGTAAAAAGAAAATATAAAAACCGCATCGGTCTGCCGATAGGCACAGCACTGGCTGTAGTGCTTGTGATCATACTGTCGAACTTTGTATGGATAATCACCGTAAACGGCAACACCTCAATACCCTCATTCAGAATATTGAAGGTACTCAGGGACAACGGATTTACCGAAGGAACCTTCTCAGGCAGCGTGGACGCAAAGCTCCTGCGTATAAAAGTAATGGAGGATATGCCACAGATACGCTGGATGTCTGTCAACATTACAGGCTGTACCGCACAGGTCGAGGTCAAGGAGAGTTATAAAAAGCCGAAGGTCAACGACAAAAAGACTGTCTGCAACATCAAAGCCTCCCGTGACGCACTGATAACGGATATCAGGGTGTTCAGCGGTACAGCACTGACTAAGGCAGGCTCGGCGGTCGTCAAGGGTCAGCTGCTGATAAGCGGAGTGATGACTGCTAAGGACGGAACTAACCGTCTTGTACACGCAAACGGCGAGATATACGGCAGAACAAGATATCAAAAAATTTTCAAGATACCCAAAGCGAAGAACAGCATAACCCCTGTCGGTGGAAGAATTGACCGCCGTCGCTGTGAGCTGTTCGGTCTGTCATTTCCGCTGGATTTTCAGCCGATAACCTATGACAGCTTCAAGTCTGTTACCAAAGAATATTCCCTTGACGTAAACAATGTGAACCTGCCAATGAAGATAACGGAGCAGACAATTACGGAGATGAACGTCCGCAGACAGCCAGTAAAAAATCACAGACAGTCCCTGCGTCAGCAACAAGCCCTCTACGAGCAGTTTGCCTTTGACAAAAAACAGATAGAGAGCAAAACAAACCGCTACTCCCAAACTGACACCCACTATATACTCACCACCGACTATACAATAAAAGAAGAATTATCCGAAATCGCTGAAATTATTGTGCAATGAAAAAATATG
>CACYCD010000299.1 GCA_902772755.1 uncultured Ruminococcus sp. | reverse complement strand
TAGGAGGAAGTCTATGTTTTGGAAAATGCTCAGAAGTGACCTTCGGCGTGATCGGGGGCTGAACCTTGTGCTGCTTTTGTTTATAACGGCAGCCTCGGTGCTCGTCTGTGTCGGTTCGGTGCAGATGCTGCAGTCGTTTACGGCAAATGAGCGGAACAGGCAGACCTGCAAGATCTCCGATATAATTATGTTCAATGAGCTGACCGGCGGGGATTCAGAGGAAATGCACAATAAATGTGATGAAATACTGCGAAAAAATTCCGATGTGCTGGATTTTTATTCAAGAGAAGTAATATGCTTAAAGACGAAACAGGTCGATTTTGAGCAGCTGGATGAGGACAGCACGGAAGATTTCAGATATGCGGGTCACTATCTGACGACCGTTCCCAAGGAGAAGGATCTGCTGTTTGACCTTGACGGCAAGCCGTTCTATGTTCCGAACGGCAAGGTCTATGTGTCGGAGAAGCTCCGTTTGCTTGCACAGGCACAGGTGGGCGACAGGGTCAAATTCATCACCGATTCCGGCAACATCTACGAGTTGGAGATCGCTGGCTTCTTCAAACAGCCGTATATGGGTTGGTTCAAGTGGTACGTGCTTTCAGACGCCGATTATGAACTGCTCAGGGGAGAGTATTTCACAAAAACGGAGCAGTACGGCATTCAGGTTGCCGAGCGTTCGTTTTTTATACGGGACGAGCTGTTCAAACAGCTGATGAATGACTGTAATGTAAATGATATGTACCTGCAGTTTGAGGACGGCAGTGACGACTACATTTTGGGCGTTGTGCTGACTGCGTTTTTGGCACTTATCAGCGTTTTTATGATACTAATTATAGTGATGACGATCCGCTTTACGATGCTTGCAGCCCTCAAAGAGGAGGAGAGAGAGATCGGCACTCTGCGTGCTTTGGGTGTTGATTCCTTCGGTTTTCGGTGGATTTTTGCCGCAAAATACATTGCCTTCGCAGTGGTTGGGGGAGCAGTGGGAGTTGCAGCCGGTCTGCCACTGTCAAAGCTGGTGCTGGATATGTTCGGAGCGAGCAACATTCAGCCGCACAGCGGCGTTATAGTTAGTATAGGCGTTTGCTCAGTTTTGTTTATGACTGCTCTGATGATCGGATTCTCAATGCTGGTGATGCAGCGGATAAACAAGATTTCAGTCATAGAAGCCATACGGAGCAACAGCTACAGTGACCGCTACGGTCAAAGCGGTGTGATGTATCTGCACAAGCGGAAGCGGATGCCGACTGCGTTCTACCTCGCACTGTCCGATATCCTCAAACGATTCAGGCGGTACGTGTTCCTGCTGATCGCCTACACGCTGGCGGTGTTTATAATACTAATGGCTGTGAACGTGAAAAACTCCGTCATTTCCACCGACTTTTTGAAGTACAGCCTTATGTATCAAACGGATTTTTACCTGCAATTTACCGATGAGCAGGGCTTGGATATTATTAAAACCGCAGATAAAGCCGGGATCGGTTTTTGGGATGAAGTGAACAAGCGTATACGCAATGCAAGAATACCTGCACACATTGACGCCGACCACAGAATGACAACCGGCTTGTTTGACCCGAAGGGGCAAAAGGTCAACACTACCATCTACTTTGGAAACGGTGATATCAGCCGGCTGTCCTATGTTGAGGGCGGCACTGTTCCCGTCAAAAAGGACGAAATAGCGTTCAGCAGCATAACTGCACGCTCGCTGGGCATAGACGTGGGCGATGAGGTGACGCTTGCCATAGCCCACGAGGACGTTAAAACCGACGAGATAATCACAAAAAATGAGAAATTCCGAGTCACTGCCCTGATAAATATGATGGATAACGGCGATTTGACTGCGATAACGGGTTCAGAGTACAAAAACAGCTCACGGGCAACCAACTTTTTTGCGTTGATAATTGACGCTCAGGGCGAGGAGCGTGAACAGGCTTTCAGCAAGCTTGAAGCCCTCTTTGGTGAAGAAGTTGTGCTTACAGGTGACGAATATGTGCATATCGTTTTGGCAGATTACGACAGCCTGTTCACCCTGCTGGAGTATGTCCTTGGCGGTGTCCTGCTGTTCATCATAATGCTGATGACCTATCTGTATTCAAGCGTGTTCATAGCGGAGGAAAAGTCGGAGATAGCTCTGTTGAAGTCCCTCGGCTTTACCGAAAGAAACATAAGAAAAATTCACCTGCTGAGGATACTCATTCTGTCGGTCAGCTCCGTGATCTTGGGAGAAGTCCTGCTTCACACCGCAGGCTCGGTGCTGCTTGACGTCATAATGGAGGAGCTGGGTATATCGGGCTTTGGATTTTTGCCTGAATACCTGTTCAGCTGTGCAGTCGTGCCACTGCTCGTCATAGGTGCAGTCCTGCTTATCCAACGGCTGAACCTGAAAAAACTTGACAGCATTGCAGTGTGGAATATTGCTGATGAATAGGAGTTAGATATGAGCAAGGTAATATCGGTCAAAGACCTGTGCAAGACCTACACGACGAAGGGTTGCAGTAATGAAGTACTGAAAAACGTGAATTTTGAGATGGAGGACGGGGAGTTTGTTTCCGTTATGGGACCCAGTGGCAGTGGAAAATCCACGCTGATGTATACAGTCAGCGGTATGGACAGCCCGACCGGTGGGAGTGTGAGCTTCTGCGGAAAAGAAATTTCCGCTCTCGGCAAAAAGGAGCTTGCCCACCTGAGATTGTGCGAGATGGGCTTCATCTTCCAGCAGATGTATATGCTGAAAAAGCTCTGTGTGCTGGATAATATCGTTCTGCCGGCTTATCAGGCAGGCAGGGACAGGACAGCCGTCAACGAACGTGCGGAGAGCCTGATGCAGAGCCTCGGTATCAGTGATATTGCTAAAAAAGAAATAAACGAGGTGTCGGGCGGTCAGCTCCAGAGAGCCTGCCTGTGCCGTGCTTTGATAAATGAGCCGAGGGTGATTTTTGCCGACGAGCCGACAGGTGCCCTCAACTCGAAGGCTGCGGCTGAGGTGATGCAACAGCTCCGCACGGCGAACCGCAGCGGAGCCGGCGTGCTGATGGTAACGCACAGCGTGAGGACAGCCTCCCAAAGTGACAGGGTGATCTACCTTGTGGACGGCAGTATTCAGGGAGAGATCCTCCTCGGCAGAGTGGAGAGCGAGTCCGACCTCCCCGAAAGAGATCACCTCCTGAACAGCTGGCTGCTTGACAAGGGTTGGTGAGCTTATGAAGATACTGACAAAGCTGTTGGCGGTGCTTCTGTTGTGTGCGGTGCTGTCGGTGTGTGGTTGCAGTGTGCCGTCATACGAGGATTTCCAAGCACCCGAGCAGGGCAAAAGCACTCTCAAGCCCACCGGCGACCTATTTGTAAAAAGAAATTACAAGGATAAACAGCCCAAAAAAGAAAAAACCACTGCCCGTTATTCCGTAGGCGGTTGTGTTATCGAGAAGAAAAACAGCTATTACGATGTCACCCTTGACTATTCTAAGGGCAGTCACAGGGAGATAGGCAGTGCCTATGCACAGACCCTGCAGAAAGCCTGTCCCGAGCTTATGAAGCTTTGTGAGGCTTACCTCTATGATCTGCTGGGTATGGTTTTCTACGAAAAAACGGACTATTCATTTCTGAAAGAGCGTGCCGTCCTGCTGAAAAACAGCCTTGATAAAGCCTATCGTGACGAGCTAGACGGCAGTGCGGAGGTTCTGTGCAGCGGTCACAGCTTTAAGCAGGATAAGCGTCTCAGCTTTGAGGAGTTCTATATTTTGAATATGATACCCGATGCCGTGCGTTCCACCTCCTGCAGTGCGATGACGGTAAACGGCAACAAGACCAAAACAGGTCACAGGATAGCTTCCAGAATTTTGGAGTGGGACTTGGGCGAGGATAATCAGCTCACAAAAATGCACTGCGTTATTCACTACAAAAACGGGAGCAAGTCCTTTACCTCGGTGGGCTTGCTGGGTATGCACAATATCCTAACAGCGGTAAGCGACGACGGGATAATGATAGGCATATTTGATGTCGGTTCGTCAACGCAGAAAAAATTTACCGCAGAGGGAAGGACTTGTTATTCCTTTGCCCTGCGGTATGCAATTGAGAATTATTCTTCATTAGAAAAAATCGCAGATCATATGTTAAAGAACAGCGGCAGGTTTACATATAATCACAATATCTTTCTATGTGACGACAAAAACGCAGTCTGTGTTGAGGATGTGGTTGACAGGG
>CACYCD010000298.1 GCA_902772755.1 uncultured Ruminococcus sp. | reverse complement strand
TGGTCGCTGTTCCCTTCTTTAAAGCAGTGAGCTTGCCCGATTTGCTGATCTTAACAGCTTTGGTATTGCTGCTTGAAAATACGGCGTTTTGGTCGTAGGTGTTGACAAAATCGAATTTGACAGTTGCTGTTTGCTTTAAATATAGGTTTTTGGGTGCATTCTTTACTTTGATTCCGGGGGTCGGGAGCTTGTCGGGAGTTTTTTTGCCTCCCAGAAGTCTGAGCTTTACATAACGCTGGTAGTCTCCGATGTCCTCATCGTACTCGTTCTTCCACTCGCTGTTTTCAAACCATCGAACACCTGCATCAATTATCTCATATTCGCTTCCGGGTGCAAGCAGCTGTTCATACTCAAAATCAGAGTGCATTGCGGCGATCAAGCCCGAGGGTAGGTTGTCGAGAGCGGATTTCTCCGCATAGATAATATACATTATGCCTTCGCCCTTGCTGTAAAAGTTGTGTGCAACATTAGGGGAAAGGGTGGTGCTGACATATTCGGGGTGCTTAAAGGTTTTTCCTGCTGCGGCTTTAAGATCTTTTAGAGAGTTTCTCTCTCCTGCTATCAATCTTGAAGCATAAGGCTCTGCTCCGCTGTACAGGATAAGACTGTCGGTATTCTTGTGTCTGCCAAGCTCTGTATCACAGGCGTGATTCAGCATAGAGATCATCGGCTCGTAATTGTCACCAAACATCAGCAGACCCTTTTTGTAGAAGTCGCTGCCGTTGTAGGTCACTCCGTCCATAGCCATATAGAAGTCCTCGCTTTGATATGCTCCCATTGCTGCCTCATCAACGATTGAGTCATAATCGCTTACCAAGTCGGGGTTATTTTTCAGATAATTCTCTCTCCAGAGGTTGTAGGTTTTCGGAGTTACTCTATAATAATTGCTGTCGTCAAAGCCTATGTATTTGATTCCGCTGTCGGAGGTCACCTTTACCTTGCACTTGAAATATGTAGTGCCTATTGCGGCAGTGATATATGTGACGCCCTTGCTTCGAGCCATAATTGTTCCGTCATCCGAAACAGAAGCTATCCTGTCATTGTTTGAGGAAAAAACGATATCCGAAATATCTGCACCGCTTATCACAAAATCTGCCGATGCACCGCCACTCAGAGTTACCGACTCAATATTTTGAGCAGGCTTTTTTGAAAATACTCCTATGTTGTGATTATCTGCGTATGTTTTTACATCTTTAGAGACACTTCCTATCAGACACATTCCGTCCTTGAAGCATAGAGCCTCATAATCATTGCTGTAGTCCACATAGTACTCCAATGCCTGACTGCCGATTTTTTTCAGGGTGTCGGGAATGTGAAGCTCCGTAGTTTGGTTATTTAGAGCAAATGCACGGTAAGCAATTTCTTCTACTCCGTTTGGAACGGTAAAGGATTTTTCTTCCGACTTTGGGAAGCAGATGAGCTTTTTGCCGTCAGCTGAATACAAAACTCCGTCTGTTACCTTGTAATTATTTTCAGCCTGAAATTCAATATCCATACCTAAGAAAGCATTCGGATTAAATTCCGTGATAGTATCGGGGATCTTTACGGATATTTTCTCCGAGCTGAAATCATAGAATGCCAGATCACCGATTTTCTCCACTGAGCCAAGACTGAGCTTTTCTCCCGATGAAATAGATGCAAAAGCATAATCGCCTATAGATTTAACGCTGTTGGGAATAGTGACTTCCTTTATTGATATAGCTCTGAAAAAAGCATGACTGCATATTTCTGTAAGAGTATCGGGAAGCTTCACTTCCGAAACAGCAACAGCACCGCAAAAAGCATATGGTGCAATTGTTTCAACACTGTTGGGTATCTGATAAATATACTCCTGACCGTCTTCGTAATTTTCAGTGTCGTAGCCCTTATCCTGCGGATAGTAAACTATTGTCTTTTTATCCTTTGTAAAAATAACTCCGTTCTCAGCTATGTATTTGTCGTTTGATTCCTTCAAAGAATATTCTTTAGTGATAACACCTGCAAACGCACCGTTTTCAAGGTCGATGCCGTCCGGCAGAACGGGCTTGGTAATTTTGGTAGAATCGAATGCAAGACTGCCGACTGATTTCAGCTTGTCGGAAAACTCAATTACATCAAGTGTGTCGTTCTGTGAAGCAAACGCTCCTTCGCCGATAACGCTTCCGCTGAAATGTAGCTCGGAAAAATCACAGTTGCTGAATGAATACTTGCCTATTGAATCCAGACTGTCGGGAAAGCTTTCAATATCCAACTCGGAACACTTTGCAAAAGCATAGTCACCTATGGCTTCAAGATTCTTCGGCAGGGCAATATTGTGCAAATTACTGCAGCCGTAAAACAGCCTGTCGGGAAT
>CACYCD010000297.1 GCA_902772755.1 uncultured Ruminococcus sp. | reverse complement strand
TTTTACAAACCGCTGCCGCCAAATGCGGTGACAGAGATGAGCATAGTAAAATACATATTCAGCCTGCTCAGGTTCTCCGACTATCTGCTGCTGCTCATACTGTCAGCTTTTATCACGGCAATAGGCTTGTTTATCCCCGTTTTGTATGGTGAGATCTATGATAAGGTGACCTACCTTACCACCATAAGTGGTATAATTCCCGCACTTGTGGCACTGGCAACCTCAATGATATCGGGTATCATTCTTAAAGCGGTAAAGAACATCACAATGACAAATCTGAGGATAGGACTGAATGTGTCGGTGGAATCGGCAGTTATGATGAGACTGCTGTCGCTTTCGCCGAATTTTTTCAAATCCCACAGCTCGGGCGATGTGGCAAGCCGTGTAATAGGCATAAGCAACCTGTGCGAGATGCTGTTTGATGCTATGCTGTCAACGGGAATAACCATGCTGTTTTCGTTCACCTATTTTATTCAGATATTCAACTTTGTTCCGGCTCTCTTTGTGCCGTCAATGATAATTTCAACGATATCACTGCTGTTCACATCAGCGGTCGCCGTTGTGCAGACCAAGACATTACGACAGAAAATCGAGGAGACCGGCAAGGAAGCTTCCACAGTCATATCAATGATAAACGGCATAAAAAAAATAAAAACCGCAGGAGCGGAAAAACGTATGTTTGCCAAGTGGTCAAAGCATTATGTGGCTGCGTCCAAATACAGATACAACCCTCCGTTCATCATCAAATACCACAAGGTCATCTCCCTTGCGATCACACTGTTTGGTACAATAATCCTGTATTTTTCTGCGATAAAAGCGTCAGTCAGCGTGTCGGATTTTATGGCGTTCAACATTGCACTTGGATTTTTTAACGGTGCACTCGATGAGCTGTCGGCATCAAACCTTGTCTTTGCCGGTGTGAAGCCTGCACTGGAACGGCTCAGACCAATACTTGAGGCAAAGTCGGAGATCTCCGAAAAAAAGACAATGGTAACGTCCCTGCACGGTGCAATTGAGCTAAACAATATTTCATTCAGATATGATGAAACCCTGTCCTATGTGCTTGACAACATCTCGCTAAAGATAAGACCAAGACAGTATGTGGCTTTCGTCGGCAAGACAGGCTGCGGAAAGTCAACGCTGATGAAGATACTGTTGGGATTTGAAACACCGCAAAAGGGTGGTGTGTACTATGACAGAAAGGATATCAACTCCATCGACCTGCTCTCTCTGCGTAAAAAAATCGGAGTGGTAATGCAGAACGGAAAGCTGTTTTCAGGCGATATACTGTCAAATATAACCGTATGTGCCCCGTGGCTGACCCTTGATGAGGCGTGGGAGGCTGCCGAGCGAGCAGGGCTTGCGGACGATATCCGAAAAATGCCTATGGGTATGAACACCCGTATTTCCGAGGGACAGGGCGGTATTTCGGGCGGACAGAAGCAAAGATTGATGATAGCCAGAGCCATTGCCCCCAAGCCGGCAATACTGATGTTTGATGAGGCTACATCAGCACTCGACAACATTACTCAGAAGATCGTTTCCGACTCACTTGCAGAGCTTAACTGCACCAGAATAGTGATAGCTCACCGGCTTTCCACAATAAGGCAGTGCGACAGAATAATACTGCTTGATGACGGCAAAATAGCCGGAGACGGTACTTATGAAGAACTGCTTAAAAACAATCGGCTTTTTCAAGAACTGATAGAACGTCAAAGAATATCGCAATAACCATAAGGGCATCTCGTTTTCAGAGATGCCCTTTATACTCAAGACAAAGCATAGTCAGATCGTCCGCCTGCTGTGCGTCTTTGATAAATTCTCTCACTTCACCTTGAACATTGTCGAGCAGTGTCCTTGGTTCAGCGTCTGCCTGTTTGTTGAGAGCTGTTACCGCACGCTCCAAGCCGAATAGGTTATTATCGCAGTCGGCTGCCTCGGGAACTCCGTCAGTGTACAGAAACAGCTTTGAACCCGGCTGCAGCTGCAGCTCATACTCACGGTAGCGTATTCCTTCCATTCCGCCCAGCGCAAGCCCATGATTGTCCTTGAACACCTCAAACTGCCCGTCAGGGTGTTTGATGATGGGGTATTCGTGGCCGGCATTCGCTGCTGTGAGCGTGCCTGTCGAGGTGTCCAAAATACCCAGCCAGACGGTGACGAACATCTCTTCGGGGTTGTTTGAGCAGATCGTTTCATTTG
>CACYCD010000296.1 GCA_902772755.1 uncultured Ruminococcus sp. | reverse complement strand
GGTCAGAGTCAACGATCACAAGGGCTGGGGTGCCGAGGATGCCGGCTATGTCTATATGAAGAAGCTGAAGGTTTTCTATAAAAAGATTGACATAAAGCCCAACTACTATAATGAAGAAAACTTCTATACTCCCAAAATTTACAACGGTACAAATCAGTACACAGATGGCGATATGATGCTGATGGGAAGAGTTCAGACCACAGTAGCCGATTTCGGTCACCCCGACTCTTCATTTAAGCTCAATTTCACATATCAGACAAACAAGAACAGTGCAGGAGTTGTCCCCTCTGCAAAGAATACCGATTTTGAAGGATTGTTTGTGGACGATGTAAACATCGGCAAGGGCGGTACCTACAATGTTTTCGATGCAAAAATCAAATCTATCACCGATAATATGAAAGACGGAAGCATACTGTCGATATATCCCAAGATCAAACCAAAGAAGGTCACAATCAAATTTTCAAACGGTGACGGCAAGGCAAAGTTCCTCGGATATAATGACGGCGACACCATTGAGGTGACAACACTTGACGTTGTAAACCTCAAGGCATATCCCACCGACTCACAGTACGGTGTTTCCGGATTTTCCGCAGTGTGTGATAATAAGCCGCTTACAGTACAAACCACCTCGGAAAGCCCCGACTCAGGAGTACTCGTATTCTCGGATGAAATGTCAGTCGGAAACAAGACTGTAGTTATTACACCTTTAGCAGAAAAATCCACACTCACAATTATGCCTCACCCCAATGCCAAGAATGTAGGCAAGGGTATTGTAAGCTATACACCCGACCCCAACGGCAGTGAGACCATCGCAGGCAGCACAGAGGGTCAGAAACTTGTAATCAATAACATCGTTGCAGGCAAAGAGTACAACATCATAGGCATAGGCAATAACAACAAGTATATTGCAGAGTGGAAGGACGGCACAGCCGATGTAAACGGCGACGGCGAATTTACCATTGCAGAGCTTGAAGCCTACTACGGAAAGGACTACAAGGGCAAGGTTGACGGATCAATGGGAACCAGCTTCCCCTATAAGGTCACAACCCCGGGTGCAAAGAAGATCTACTATCAGTTTACACCTGTAGATGAAGAGGAAGCAAACGACAAGGTAAGGATATTCGGAAAGACAAAGCTCACACAAAAGGATATCTTCCCCAAAAACAGCAAGCCATATACCACTGCTCTTGATGGAGTAAGTGTGGCAGGTGCAGACGACACCTACACCTCGGGTATGGATCCCGACGGAAAAACCAAAAATCCCGGCTTCTTCCAGCTCAAGGGAAGTATGCTGAATGTATTCAGAAAATTCTATGTGAGTGCAAACTACAAATACTCGGACGATGCTACACTGTATCTCGGCGTATCGGCTATGCCCGACCAGGAGCAGGAGTTTAACTTCAACAGCGAAGAAAACCGTGTAATGGACGTAGTTTCAGCCAAGCTGGAAAAATACAAAAAAGCAGTAATTGAGGGCGGTAAGATAACCGCTAAGGCAGGCTACTATGATATCACAAGTGAGCTGAACGGTCTTACCAACAAGGATACTAAGTTCAAATATACCTTTGATATCGTGAGCAAGGTAACCAGCCTGCAGCCTGCAAAGGTCACACTCATTTTCCGTGATATAGTCGGTACGGAGGTTCCGGACACCAGAGTTACAAGAACAATGGAAGAAGAGGAAAAAGAAGATGACTACGCCAACGGAACATTCAGAATTGAATTTAATCCCAAGGATATTCCCGTTGGTTCAAGTGTATCCGTTCTTATCGAAGATCAGTTAGGAAACATTTATCCCGAAATGCCCACAGGTCACAGAGTACTTGAAGAGCTCGGATTTATGGAAGTTTCCGCAAGCCTCGGCTGGGCGAGCTTCATAACTGCACCGCTGGCTATCGTTGGTACTCTCCAGGGCTCCGGCGGTAACAACTGGTCAGGTGACGCAAGCGACTCACCTTACCTTAGCAAGGACGTTGTTGACTTTGACAGCACAGAGCACCGCAAGATGATCAAGGCTACCCTCAATGATGAGGTAGACCTGCTGACAGAAAGCATCAACAGCGAGACAGATGCAAACAACAAAAAGATAAAAGAAGCTGCACTTACACGTCTTAAAGCGCAGCTCAGAAACAACAGACTCAACACCCTCACACTCTCACTCGGTATCGCTACCAAGAAGGATGCTGTAAAGAACAATACTGTTACAGGTGATTCTATGGCAGTAAGAACAAGTGAAAAGGTGAAGGCTGACAAGGATGTTGCAAAGGCTGTTGAGGCAGTTGCAAAGGAAACAGACGCAGCTAAAAAGACCAAGCTTGAACAGGAGCTTGCAGAGAAAGAGCAGAAGGCATTAGAAGCAGATACCAATTATAAAACAGCATTAGAAAACGATGTCAAGCCTCAGAAAACCACCAAGGAGCTTGCAAAATCTCTCAAATTCGGTGCATCATTTACTATGAGCCTTACCTTCAACTATGATGAGGTTTACGATGCGTATTACTTTGACCGTATGGTTATGGTATTCAAGATCGACGGCGAGTTCGCAATGGATTGGAAATTCCTTACACCCGTGGGAATTACGATCAATGTGGGCTTTAAGGTAAGCGGAAACGTCGGTATTACCATGATGGTACAGGATAAGATCGACAGCAAGAAATTCTATATCTCATCCTCTCCCACAGATGTTGATTTCGGAACAGTAGCAGAAAGAAGAGAAGGAAAGGTAGACTTCTTCGGAGAGTCCTTTATGGGAACAGATGTATCGGAGTATGATGCCGCTATATTCCTCAACCCGTCTATAACTGCCTATGCAGGAATTTCAAAAGGATCGTTCTCTATAAAGGTTACCGGTATTGTAGACATCAAGGCAAACTTTACCACTGAAAAAGATGTAAAATGTACTGCGTCCCTGGGTGCTTCCATCAAGATAGAAGTATCGGCATTCATTTTCAGTGCATCATGGACTTTCCAGACACCCACATGGTATCTCCTCGGCGGAGAATCAAAGGATATAGGCGATGAGCTCAACTCTGATAAGAACCTCACAATGCTCTACGGAGATTCCGACAGATTTATAACAGTAGATAATTCATATACCAAGTCAAGAAAAGGCTGGCAGGGTGACAAGCCCGTAAGTGCAAAGTCACTTGACGAGAATCCGGACGGTGTT
>CACYCD010000295.1 GCA_902772755.1 uncultured Ruminococcus sp. | reverse complement strand
CTTCTTACTCATTTGGTCTTCAGGCTTATGAAAACGGCGGACTTGCTTATACCACAGGTTCAGACACCACTCTGTACTTCGGCAGCGAAGATAAGGTGGCAATTGAAGTTTCTCACGCTGATCGTGAAGGTTATGACTTTGTGGGCTACGCCTTAAATGCCGGAACTCTTGAAAATGAAATTTTAACAATGCCCGATGAAGATGTAATCATCGGTGCAGAATATGAATTTATTGACGGCATAAGCGGAATCGCAGGACACTCACTTACACTGAGTGACGGCGATATCGGAGTATACTTCTATATGGAGCTTGACACCGTCACAGCACAGAGCGAGACAGCAGTTGTACAGTTCAACGTCAACGGAGATATTCAGACAGTACCGGTAACGGAAGCTGTTGAAAAGACGGTTGACGGAAAAACACTCTACGGCTTCAAGTGCAATGTAGCCGCAAAGGATATGACTACACCGATCAAAGCACAGGTAGTTGACGGCGACAATGCAGGTACAGAGTTCACCTACTCCGTAAACGATTATGCAAAAACCATCATAAACAACCCTGACAACAACCCCGAATTTGCCGCAGCTGCACCCCTTGTTGAAGCAATGCTCAATTACGGCGAATACGCAGCAAATTATTTCAGTGACGATGCTGCACTTGACGCTCCGCAGGCTGAAATTCCCGAAAAGACTTATACGGAAGCTCTGCCCAAAGGCGTAACATTTGACGGTGCAACACTTTCACTGAAAACCAAGGTAACACTTTCACTCTACTTCATCAGCGACAATGACCTTACCCTCAGCTGTTCGGAAAAAGAATTTGAAACCGAGCACAGCGGAAACGAGTATGTTATCCGAATCCGCAATATCTCCGCCGAAGAGATGAACGACAACTTTACCGTAACAGTCACGGCAAACGGACAGATCGGAACTGTTACCTACAGCCCCATGACCTACTGCTACAAGGCTGCAAACAGTGAAACATCAAGCGAAAAGCTCAAGAATATGGTAAAAGCACTGTATCTCTATTGGCAGGAAGCTGACAAATATTTTGATCAGGAGTAAAGCGATGAATAGACAAAATTACGAACACGCAGAGCTTGAAATAATATATTTCAAAACAGCAGACGTTATTACCACCAGCACAGATAACACTATCCCCACCGAGAGTGACGAAACGGAGAGAATCCGCTAAATCATAATCAAAATCACAAGGGGCTGTGGAGAAACGGAGTTAAAGCTTCGTTCCTTCACAGCCCCTGACTGTTGGGGTCATAACACTGACAGTAAGGTATCAGACTAAGTTGGTTGGGTGTATGTATAGAATCTTTAGGGTATCTGTGATTTTTTAAATCTCTAAAAATACTTACAAGATTTATTTAAAAGGCTTAATCAGTTGTGTATATATCCTAAATTTTTATTGACTTATCCAAAGTTGTAACATTTATATTGACAACTTTTACTCCTTGTGATATACTAAGCTCAGAAAGTTGAAACAGACATTGTTACAACTTTACAGAAACCCATTTTTATGTTATAATTTAGGAGGTATTTACTATGAAAATTGCAGTTATTTGTGCAAATGGAAAAGCAGGACAGCTCATCGTTAAAGAAGCTGTAAACAGAGGATTCGACGTTACCGCAGTTGTCAAGGGTGAGAACAAAACTGCAGCTCAGAATGCTATCGTAAAAGACCTGTTCGATCTGACAGCGACTGACCTCGCAGGTTTCGATGCAGTTGTTGACGCATTCGGTGCGTGGACTCCCGAAACACTTGATCAGCACTCCACTTCCCTGAAACACATCTGTGATGTTCTTTCGGGAACGGATACAAGACTTCTCGTTGTCGGCGGTGCAGGAAGCCTTTATGTGAATGCCGAGCATACCGCCTGCGTTTCGGACGGTGCTGATTTTCCCGAGATATTCAAGCCACTTGCGAATGCTATGGCTAAGGCTCTGGGAGAACTTCGTGAGCGTAATGATGTCAAGTGGACATATATCAGCCCTGCAGGAGATTTTCAGGCTGACGGCGAACGCACAGGCAAGTATATCCTTGCAGGCGAGGAGCTTACACTCAATGCTAAGGGTGAAAGCATTATCAGCTACGCTGACTACGCAGTTGCTATGGTTGACGAGATCGAAAACGGCAGTCACATCGGTCAGCGTATCAGCGTGGTAAGAGAATAGTTACAAGAGAGATGATCATTCGTGCAGATTACAAGTAAATTTACAGCAGCAGTGCATATACTCACCTGTATTGAGATTTTCGGCGGTGAGATGAGAGTGACGAGCGACTTCCTTTCGGGCAGTACGGGTGTGAATGCGGTCATAGTCCGCAATGTCCTCGGACAGCTCCGTGAGGCAGGGATAGTAGAAACTCGTCAGGGCAGCGGCGGAGCAAACCTTGCAAAAGCTCTTGATGAGATAACGCTGTATGATATTTACAAGGCTGTTGACTGCACGGACGATACCGGATTGTTCCGCTTTCATGAGAATCCCAATGCTAAATGCCCTGTGGGACGGAATATCCATAAGGTTATGGACAGCCGACTTGAAGCGGCTCAGGCAGCTCTTGAAAATGATCTGAAAAGAACTACACTTGCCAAAATAGTAGCCGATACCAAGAAGATCATAGAAGATGAATAGATATAAGAGTGTGCCGAAAAACTCGGCACACTCAAACATTTACGGCTTTTTGAGATACCCTCAAGTTATTGACAATTAACAATCAAGATAGTATAATATAATTGTTTACAGAGTAGAAGCCGGAGCGTAAAGTGTTTTTTGAACGGGGAGTTGTCAAAAAAACGAAGGGTTTTGTCCTGCGGTTACGGTTTCGCATCCCGCTGTTAAAGATTTATATTGCGGAAGCTTTGTGCTTCCGCTTTTTTGGAGGTTTATTGTGAATATTATTAAATCTATACCGCAAAAAATGTCAGATTCTCTCAAAGAACTGGGTAAGGTTCAGTCGGTTTCCATACTTGCAATGTTGCTTGCACTCAGGATAATCCTGGGAATGTTCGCAAATTTTCAGCTCGGATTTTTTCCATACGCAAAGCTGTCGTTAGCATTTATACCGCTTGTCATAGCCGCATACTACTTCGGACCTGTCGGGGCTATGATACAAGCCTGTCTTGGGGATATACTTGCCTATGCGATCGTCCCGACAGCTGCCTCCTTCACTCCCGGGATAACCGCAGGGTATATGGTTGAAGCTCTGATCATCGGAATTATTTACTATCATGAGAAAATGAGTATTCCACGCTCCGCAGTCGCTCAGGTTCTGGCAACGCTGGCAGGCAGTATAGCAATAAACACCGTATTCATTTATGCTTTTTACGGAATGAGCTATATACACCTGCTCATACTTCGTTCTGCACTATTGCTTCCTTGGTGCATAGTTCAGGTATTTGTAACAAATATACTGATAAACGCTTTGAACAGAGTTCCTGCATTAAAAAAGTTAGGTAACAGCTTATGGACAGATACAGAATAAGCGGTATGAGCTGTGCCGCCTGCAGTGCAAGGGTAGAAAAAGCTGTTTCCGCTGTAAAAGGAGTGACCTCCTGCTCGGTAAATCTGCTGACAAATTCAATGACCGTTGAAGGAACTGCTTCGGCGGACAGCATAATCCGTGCCGTTACTGCG
>CACYCD010000294.1 GCA_902772755.1 uncultured Ruminococcus sp. | reverse complement strand
TGAACACTCTTCGTCCGATACTTCGATTTCTGTAGTTTCTGTTTTCTTTTCATAGTAAAGTTTGACTATCATAATTTATCCTTTCCAGCATTGTGCCTTTGACGGATTGCCGGAAAGGAAAAAACGGCGACTGAACAGTACGATTGCGTAGGGACGCAGTTGTGCTGCATTCCTTTCAGACAATCGACTTCTCAGTCGCCGCTTGTTTACATTATTCGATTGTTTACCTGTCAACACTGAGATGCCCTGCAGAAGCTGTCGGCAGATATTTTTTTCTTAACCTGCACAGTTTCTCTATAAAACTTGTGTGCAGGTAATTTCAGGTTTTCAACAACAAAAGCGTACAGCTATTTGTGTAATTACACAAAAAATCATTTGATTTATAGTTGATTTTGTTAAAACACTTGAAAAATATCCCCTATATGCTATAATCTTTATAGACAATGTTATGGCTATGGTCTTGTTAGCACTGTACTCTTATTTCCGAAATCGACAGAATTCTGCAAATTTTTGTTTAGGGCATGGTGTGTTGTCCTAAAGGAGCACGTCTTCTGTCTTTCGGATTGTCGAACGGGTCTATCTGTTTTTTACACTTTTTTGCTGTGATCAGATTTTATCATACTCGATACAGCAAAGTCACCTTTGCAAACCTGCACAAGTCTGTACAATTCTACACCGACTCAAATGCCACGCATTGCAACAAGGAAACTATAATCAAAAATGCACGAGGAGGAATATTTATGGAACGGAAAAAGTCGCCAATGCCGCAATGGTACAACTATTCGTTTCTGATTTTAACTCTTCTGCCACTGATTTGTGGTCCTCTTCACAAGCACGTGAATATCATCAACGCAGTGGCCGGATGCAGAGATTTCTCAAACGACAGACATAGGTACTTTAAACTTTCAGGTTCAAGCTATAGTTCATATCTGAGTAAAATGAAAGCCGAAGAACAGAATCCTCTGATATCCATGCAACAGTTGTTTGCCCAAGGTGTATTTGAAGGAATACAGCATAAAACTCCCGATGTCGAGACATTCGCCGATATCACCTATGGTATTCTTACATTCAAATACAAATCCTATGAACTGTATTTCAGAGATGCTGTGAGAGATATCTTACTCAACGGTCAAAATAATCACATGAGCCAAAGCGAAATCGACAACCTCTTATATTCGGCAAGTAATGACGACATAACCACATTTGTATTCAAATGTTTTTACGTGGCCATTATGTGTGGGGGAAATACTGCTAAATATAAACCTCGCAGGTCTGATTTAAAGAAAGCTCAGCAGGATACTATCCGTGAAGTTGACCAAATGACAGCCGCAGAGAAAGAAGAACTGCGAACACCAGATACAACTACCAACAATTGATGCCCGATAATGTTTTAGATATACCTCGCGGAGGTAATAACCTCCGCAGAACAGGTATATCGAAAGAAGGAGGCAAACATTATGATGTATACAATAATAAAATTACGTGACAAGAGATTTACTGTAAAGGAGCATATGACTATGTCGGATAATCTGGGAGATTCACTGAGCCAGATACTACTTAACCGCACGAGGAGAATTATGTTTAATAATCGAGTAAGATTTGGACTTGCGAAAACTGCAGCTCTGGTTAAAAACAGATTAAGACGTGAGCAACTCCGTTTTGTTGATTTGAAGGACAGCGGCGAACTGAATGAAACTGCCGCGAATGAAAGACTTGTGCATATCATGGAACTTAAGGAGGAGTATGAACATTTACGTTTCAGAATGTTTGCTCCGCTGCTTATTGATGAAAACACCGACTCGCAGAAATGGAGGTGTATCTTTCGCACGATCAGAGATAGAAAAACAGGCATAGCGATTTTCGACTTCGTTCGTATATACAACAAGTGGACTGTTGCCTCTGCTGATTACCTGATTCTCAAGGCATTGCGTGATTTAGAATGCGGTGAGAAAGAAAAACGTAGTAGCAACAAAATTGTTCTGGCGAAAGAATATGAAGAGAAAATCCGAAAGCAGGAAGAATTGTTGGAATCTTACTTGCTGGACTTGCACGACATTGCAATAGAACTTGATATCGAGTGCAGCATATTTGAGACGTTGGAAAATTTGGATGATGAATTTGTGTGTACTTCAGAAAGATCAACTTTTAAGCGATACAGTTCAAGAAGACATAAACCGTTTTGATGTAGAAAACAGTATTTGACAAAAAAAGCCGGAGTCCACTCACTTGACTCTTCGGTCAGGAGAGTAACTTCGGCTTTTTAACTTTGCGATTTGTGTTGTTAATGGTAACCGTCAAACAGTAAGCATATGGATAAAAAATCACGGGACAAGCAAAAAGCAGATCCCGTGATTGTAAAATATAGAAATTTGTCAGTCATCGTTCTGGTCAAGCAGCTCAC
>CACYCD010000293.1 GCA_902772755.1 uncultured Ruminococcus sp. | reverse complement strand
TAAAATGAGACCACTCAGAATAGCCCTCACCAAGGGCAGACTTGAAAAAGATACAATAAAGCTCTTTCAGAAAATCGGCTATAACTGCGATGCAGTGATAAATAAGGGCAGAAAGCTCATTCTCCCGATAGGCAACGGAGAGATCGAGGTCGTGCTTGCCAAAGCAGCTGATGTGATCACTTATGTTGAAAACGGTGTTTGTGATTTGGGCGTAGTCGGCAAGGATACGATTCTCGAAAACGGACGTACATTTTATGAACTGCTGGATCTGGGCTTTGGCAGATGCAAATTTGCCCTCGCCGCCAAAAAAGGAACTGACTTTTACGGTGGCTACAAAGCTATCACGATCGCTACAAAATATCCCAATGTGACACGTCAGTTCTTTGAAGAAAAGAATATGGACGTGCGTGTGATAAAAATTGAAGGCTCTGTAGAGCTGGGTCCGCTCATTGGGTTAAGCGATGCGATCGTTGACATTGTGGAAACAGGCTCCACCTTAAAAGAAAACGGACTTGAAGTTATTGAGGACGTTTGTCCTGTATCTGCAAGGCTCATAGCCAACATAGCAGGTCTTAAGCTACGCAAAAAAGAGATAGAAGACCTCGTGAACCTCATTAGCAAGGAGATTACAACTGATGTACATAATACCGGCAATTGACATAAAGGACGGAAGCTGTGTCCGACTTAAAAAAGGAGATTACGCCACGGTACATAAGGTAGCCGAAAACCCTTATGAAACCGCAGCTGCTTTCAAAGCAGCAGGTGCAGAGTACCTGCATATGGTTGACCTTGACGGTGCTAAAGACGGCAGGATGAAAAATGCAGAGCTGATTTGCGATGTAGCCAAGTCCTGCGGTATGAAGGTTGATGTGGGCGGAGGTATCCGCAATCTCAAAGCCATAGAATATTACCTTGAAAACGGAGTAAATCAGGTAGTGCTTGGTTCTGTTGCGGTAAAGAATCCTGAAATCGTCAAAGATGCTGTCAAAGCCTTCGGTGATAAGATAATTGTCGGCATTGATGCGGTAAACGGCAATGTAAAGTCAGAGGGTTGGATAGACGGCAGTGACATAAATTACATTGAGCTTGCAAAGCGTATGGAAGCGGTGGGAGTAAAAAAATTTGTTTTTACCGACATTGACCGTGACGGAATGCTGACAGGTCCCAATATCGAACAGCTTGATGCACTCAGCAGGGCAGTATCTGCCGACATAGTAGCCAGCGGTGGTGTGTCCGATATCAACGACATCAAAAATCTGATGGAACTGGAAATATTCGGAGCTATCTGCGGAAAATCCGTATATGCAGGCACTCTTGATTTGGCTGAGGCAGTCAGGCTCACAAAAGCCATAGACTATGAAAAATACTTTATAAAATCAGAGCTTATCCCCGCTGTGATACAGGAAAAATCTACGGGCAAGGTGCTTATGGTAGCTTGGATGAACAGGGAGTCAATGCAAATAACCCTTGAAACAGGCTATACTTGGTTTTGGAGCAGAAGTCGCAGAGAGCTTTGGAACAAGGGTGCTACGTCAGGTCATCTGCAAAGGGTTATCGACATCTACTCCGATTGTGACAATGACACACTGCTGATAACTGTTGAGCAAACGGGTGCTGCCTGTCACACGGGCAGACACAGCTGTTTTTTCAGAAGATTGAAGTGATCTGAAATGAACAAGACAACCTTTGAACAAGTCATTGAAAAAACCGGCAGGCTCATTTACACCAACAAGGGTGACAGTATGATGCCGCTTATCAAAGAGGGCAGGGACATACTTATAATAGAAAAACCGACCTACCCTTTGAAAAAATATGATGTTCCGCTTTATAAGCGTGACAGCGGTCAGTATGTGCTTCACCGCATAATACAGGTTCGTAAAGACGATTATGTTACTATGGGGGACAACCGCATAAACAAAGAATACGGAATTACCGACCGCCATATTATCGGTGTATTAAAGGGTATTAACCGTTCGGGAAAAAATATATCCGTTGATGACACAGGCTACAAGCTGTATGTAAGATTATGGTACTTTATTTTTCCGATAAGATATATTTGGGTCAGAAGCAAAAATTTATTTAGAATAGTAAAACGAAAATTCTAACATCAAAAGCATTATCCTCACTCTTCGGCGGAGTGAGGATTTTTTATTCCTTTGGTTATAATCTGATAGGATAAACCATATCATTTATTATAATACAGAAAGGAATAAT
>CACYCD010000292.1 GCA_902772755.1 uncultured Ruminococcus sp. | reverse complement strand
TATCCGTTGAAGAAGTACGCAGACTGGCTGCACAGGCAATTTGAAAAGGAAATTTAGCTTATGTGTAAGGCAATAGAGGATTATGGTTTGAAACAACGTCAGGAAGGTATCAAAGAAGGTATTGTGGAGTCAATAAAAAAATTCATAAAAAAAGGCAAATTATCTCATGAGGAAATCGCCGAAAACTTCGATATATCCGTTGAAGAAGTACGCAGACTGGCTGCTCAGGCTATTTGAAACAAATTCCTTGTTTTTAAAAAAATCGCCCACCCTATTGGGTGGACGATTTGTGTTGGCATCTCCCTATTTTCACAGCCCGTCACCGGACTACTATTTTCGGCACCACAGGGCTTAACTTCCGTGTTCGGTATGGGAACGGGTGTACCCCCTGCGTCATCAACACCAACTTTTTTGCTGTTTCTCAACAACATATAAGATTATAACACAGCCGTTTTCAAATTGCAAGCCTTTATCTAAAAATTATCTGCAAAATTATCTTTCTTTACAGAAAACGATATCTGTGATATAATGAAAAAAATAAAACATCGGAGTGTGTGACTATGGCAGGGTTATCGGCATCTGTTGCGGTTTGTACTTATAACGGAGAAAAATTTATTGCAGAGCAGCTAAACAGCATTATCAATCAGACTGTCAGACCGGATCAGATCGTTATCAGCGATGACAGCTCAACAGACAGAACCATCGAGATAGCGAAGGAGCTTCTGAGTGCTTCCGGCATTGAGTATGTCATAAATATAAATCGTCCGGGCTTGGGGATAACTAAAAATTTTGACAAGAGCTTCACCTTCTGCACGGGTGATATCATTTTTCCAAGCGATCAGGACAATAAGTGGGAAAGCGATTATATAGAAACCTTTTTGAAATTTTTTGAGAACAATCCCGACAAGAACTTTGCCTACTGCAACGGCTATGTTACAGATGACAAGCTCAACAGGATAAAGGACATTTTCACAGATGAACAGATGGATGTTTCAGACAAAGAGAGCTTTTTAAGAAAAGCCGTCACAAAGCAGTTTTTCCCCCACGGTCACACGATTGCAGTAAAGAGAGAGCTTGTTATGCGGTCGATCCCGTCCGGCTTTTACTATGATGAATGGCTGGCTATGTGTGCGTCCGCAGAGCGTTCGGTCGGTTCAATAAACAAAAAGCTGGTGTACTTCCGCAGGCACTCTGCCGCAAACTCTCCCTCTGAGGGCGGAGGCGATCAAAGCTCGGTTTTGGAACAGATCAACAAAAAGAACTTTGACGCATATTTTATCTGGCCCGGTATGCAGGCTGATGCGTATGAGCGGTTTTTACAGCTTCACTCAGATGACCTTGACCCCGAGCTTAGGGAAGAGCTGTCTGCCCATGCGACATTTGAAAAACAGATAAACAGCTTGAAGGACTGTGGCTTCTTAAAAAGGGAATTTAAGCTTTTAAGGCTGTTTTTTACGGCACAGTATAAAAAATACCGTGGCAACCGCAATACCTATATCTGCGACAGTCTGTATCTTATGAAAAAATCGAGGTTTTAAGTGGATAAAATTGATGTACTGAACAGATATTTTGGATATACGGAGTTCAGGCGAGGGCAGGAGGAGCTTGTTGATGCTTTGTTGAGGCACCGTGATGTGCTGGGGATAATGCCCACGGGTGCCGGAAAATCCCTTTGCTATCAGGTGCCTGCGTTGATGCACAGCGGTATCACTCTGGTGGTATCTCCGCTGATCTCGCTGATGAAGGATCAGGTCAGCACTCTGGTACAGCAGGGTGTGAACGCCGCCTACATAAACAGTTCTCTGAATATTCGGCAGTATTCCGCTGTGCTGAGAAATATTGAGCTTGGCAAATACAAGATAATTTACATCGCTCCCGAACGGCTGATGACGGAGGCATTCCTCAATATATGTCAGCACAAGGAGATATCTATGCTGGCGGTTGACGAGGCTCACTGTGTTTCTCAGTGGGGACAGGATTTTCGCCCCAACTATCTGGAGATAGACCGCTTTGTCAAGGCTCTGCCTGCTCGTCCGGTTGTGGGAGCGTTTACTGCCACTGCCACGGAAGCGGTCAGGGACGATATCATAAATATCCTGGACCTTCACGAGCCGTTGACTCTGACCACTGGCTTTGACAGACCGAATCTCTATTTTGCCGTTAAGCAGCCCAAGGACAAGCGGGCTGCACTCGTAAATCTTATACGTGAACGCAACGACAAGAGCGGTATTGTCTACTGTGCAACACGGAAAAATGTTGATGAGATATGCGAGCTTCTCAACAATAAGGGTATTTCAGCCACACGCTACCACGCAGGGCTGGACGCTGAGGAGCGTCAGAAAAATCAGGACGATTTTGTATATGACCGCATACCCGTGATAGTTGCCACCAATGCCTTCGGAATGGGTATCGACAAATCAAACGTCAGCTTTGTCATACATTATAATATGCCGAAAAACATAGAGAGCTATTATCAGGAGGCAGGACGTGCAGGACGTGACGGTTCACCGGCGGACTGCATACTCTTGTACGGAAAATCCGATGTCCGCACACAGAAATTCTTTATTGAGCAGACGGGAAATGAAAATCCGAACGCCGAGCAGAATGCCGTTTTCAGAGCCAAGGAGGAAGAACGGCTGAAATATATGACCTACTACTGCACCACCACCGACTGCCTGAGAAAGTTTATGCTTAGGTATTTCGGCGATGAGTTCAAGCCCTCCTGTGGCAACTGCTCAAACTGTATGGGCGAGTTTGAGACCATAGATATCACGGTAGATGCACAAAAGGTACTCTCCTGCATTGTGCGAATGAGACAGAACTACGGCAAATCGCTGGTTGCAGAGGTTCTCAAGGGCAGTGAGGACGAGAGGATTGAGAAGCTCCGCTTCAACGAGCTTTCCACCTATGGCATTATGAG
>CACYCD010000291.1 GCA_902772755.1 uncultured Ruminococcus sp. | reverse complement strand
TACGTCAGTATTACTGCACCCGTTTTCCTTGTTCTCGGAAAAATTATGCTCGTAAATCTGCACACTCAAAGATACTAAACAGGCTCTAAGTAAAATTTTCCATAATTCTTATTTGTAAATATAATTTTGATTTTTATGGTACGCTGTTACTGTGTATAAGATTTTGGAGGTTCGGTATGAAGGACAACAATATTTTGGATATTGAAGATTATATGAATGATGAAAATATGGATTACTCCGAGAAGGTGCGGCAAGCTATCGCCGATTTAATGAGGGAATCCGGTGTTGATGACGAAAAGAATGCGGAGACTGCCTATGATTTTCTTGAGATGGCAGACTCGGCTGCTTCGGAAAGGCAAGCTTTAAAATATGCAAAGAAAGCCTTGGAGCTTGAGCCCGAAAACTGGGACGCAGCTTCTATGGTGGCAGAAATATCGACCTCATCGCCCGAAAAGCTGCTTGAAAAATATGAACAGCTTATCAAGCAGGCTGATGCTGTTATGGAGCGTGACGGCTATTTTTCGGAGGATTGTATCGGCAACTTTTGGGGGATATTTGAAACCAGACCGTATATGCGAATGAGAAGCAAATACCTTGGTATGCTGGTTAGTTGCTCTATGTTTAAAAAAGCTATCGCAGAGGCTGAGGAGCTGCTCCGTCTGTGTACAAATGACAATCTCGGTGTTCGCTTTAGTCTTATGGCACTCTATGTTTTATTTGAGGACGAAGCTAAGGCACTTGAGCTGTACTCCAAATATAAGGAAGAAAGTACGATGTTCCTGTTCCCGTTGTCGCTGCTCTACTACAGACTGGGCGATTTTAAGCAGTCAAGACAGTATCTTCGCAGGCTGAAAAAAAGCAACAAGGATACATTTGAATTTTTTGAAGCTATGGTTTGCGGTGAAGAAGAGAAAATTTTACATAAAGATCTCGAATTTGGATATCGACCGTTCACGATCGATGAATTTGTAGCTGAATTTGAAGAAGCCACGTTTCTGCTGCCGATTTCCGTCGGTTTCATTCAATGGGGATATTCAAAGCTGAAAAGTATGAAATAATGTAAAAATTTTAACACAAAGCCCTGCTGTCCGTTTGATTTGGACAGCAGGGCTTTAAAAATGAGTTGACAAACACCGAAATTGTATGTTATTATTATACATAATAATATTTTTTTGAGGTGGTTTTGTGGTTAAATTAAGGAATACCGCATACAGGCTGTGTGCGGTAATTATTATTTTTGCATTGCTTACGGGTTTTGCAGGCTCAGGCTCGGCGGCTGAGGCTCAGAGCTTCAGCTATACGGCTGACAGCACCGGAGAGGGTATAATTCTGACAGGTTTCAACGATGCTTCCGTCACGGAGCTTGTTATCCCCGACTCGATTGACGGCAAGCCCGTCAGGGAGATAGCCGAGCGTGCGTTCAGAGGTTTTGCGGATATCAGGTCGGTGCAGTTCTCCGATACACTGCAAATAATCGGAGAATGTGCTTTTATGGGCTGTACCTCGCTTGAAAGCGTTAGCATTCCCGAAAATGTTCGTGAGATCGGCGAGTCGGCATTCTGCGATTGTCCGAATTTGAAATATGCTAAGTTCGTTTCGGACTGTTCGGTCTGTTATGATTCCTTCGGCTATAACTATGTGTACGATGAGGACGGTTGGGTCGAGGACGAAACCCTCACGCCGGGCTTCACGATAGAAGCACCGATCTATTCCGAGGCTTACTATGCAGCGGAAAATAACGGTTTTTCGTATGTACGCTATATTATTCCCGTGAAGTCCGTCACACTCAGCAAAACCGCTGTCACTATGACACCGGGCAGCTATGAGTATATCTATGCGGATATTTTGCCCGATGATGCCGATGACAGGGATATCCGCTGGTACACGAGCAACAGCAAGGTTGCCACTGTTTCATACGGTGATATCTATGCGGTGGGTAAGGGTACTGCGGTGATAACTGCCGAAGCCTCCAACGGTGTGAAGGCTACCTGCACCGTGACAGTGCGTGTGCCTGTGAGCGGAATAACGCTGAACAAATCCGAGATGACTCTGGCAAAGGGTAAGAAATTCACCCTGAAAGCGAAGATATATCCCGATAATGCAAATGACAAAACCGTAAATTGGAAAAGCTCAGACAGCAGTATCGCCACCGTCAAGGGCGGTGTGGTAACGGGCAAAAAGACAGGCACGGCAAAGATCTATGCAATAGGGGAGGGCAAGCTCAAAGCCTGCTGCAAGGTCAGGGTCGTCATTCCTGCAAAAAAGATAAGCCTTGACAAAAAATCGGTCACGCTGAAATACGGAAAGACCTATACACTGAAAGCGAAGATCGCTCCCAAAAACACAACGGATAAAAAGGTGACCTGGCTGACCTCAAATCCGAGGGTGGTAACTGTCAGCAAGGGAAAGCTGAAGCCCCGTGGTGCAGGCACGGCAACGGTTACTGCAAAGACCACCAACGGCAAAAAGATGACCTGCAAGGTCAAGGTAATTGTGAAGCCTACCTTTATTTCCGCAAACTGCAATGTCGTTACTCTAAAGGTGGGACGCACTGCACAGATCGGCGGAAGGACTGACAACGGTGTCGGCTATGACAAGCTGTACTATTCCTCGGAGAATAAGAAGATCGCTTCTGTCAGCAAAAAGGGAGTTATAACCGCTAAGGACTGTGGCAGCACCAATGT
>CACYCD010000290.1 GCA_902772755.1 uncultured Ruminococcus sp. | reverse complement strand
TACGTCAGTATTACTTCGTGAATTTTGGGCAATCTGTCAACTAAACCTACGGCACACTAAAACCACTCCGGGTTTTTAGAGATGCCCTATTGATATCTTGTATAAGGGCGAACAGCTATGATTTTCAGGAAAACAAAAACAGAAAACCGAATACTCAGAAATACCTTCTCCGCCTCGCTTCTGGCTTATGTGTTGTCATCGGTTGCAAATGCGGTCGGTATTATTGTTGACGGAATAGTCATCGGTCAGTTTCTCGGAGTTGATTCTATAGCGGCTTTCGGAATAATCAGTCCGATGATGATAATTTTTTCCGTATCGGGTGCGGTCATTTCAGTGGGAGCACGCAACAGGTTTACAAAGCTTATGGGGCAGGGCAAGGTCAAGGAAGCAAATGCGGTATTTTCGCTGTCTGTGATACTGTCGCTTGGTATTGCAACGTTGATGTTCTTAACTGTTTTTGTTTTTTCAGAGCCTATCACGGTTGCCCTCGGTGCTACCGGAAATAATTCTCACCTTTTGCCGAAGGCTCAGGATTATCTGATAGGTATTGCCTATGGTATGCCTGCAATGAACGGTGTGCGTATACTTATGGCATATATGATTTTTGACAATGATAGAAATCTGCCTGTCTGGAGTTCTGTGGCAATCACCGTCTCAGATATTATTCTTGACCTTGTTGCGGCAATATTTTTAAATGGTGATACCTTTGAAATGGGTCTTGCAACTGCTTTGAGCAATTGGATCGGATTTGGAGTTTTGCTTACCCATTTTCTTAAAAAGAATATTATGCTGCATTTTTCTTTTAAAGGGATAAATTATAAAGAAACCTCTCAAATTCTTTTCAGCGGTATTCCAAACGGTGTATGCCGTATAGGAAATTCGCTCCGCAGCACGATGATGAACCGTCTGCTTGCAATTGTTGCAGCATCAACGGCAGTGGCTGCATATTCCGCTCAAAGACAGGCTGATGTATTTTTGAACCCCATAACCTTGGGTATGGCTGACACAGTGGCGATGCTTGCAGGAGTTATTGTGGGGGAGGAGGATCGCCCCACTATGAAGAGACTGCTGAAAACCTCTGTAAGGGCAACGCTGACCCTTACAACGGGTATGGCAGTGCTTGCCTACATATTTGCTCCGTGGTTTGTGACATTGTTCATAAAGGGTGATCCCGAGGCTTTCAGTATGTCTGTAAGAGCTGTCAGGTGTTATGCGGTGGGAATGCCACTATATGGATTTAATCTTATATATATGAATTATTTTCAGGGTATAGGGCGGAATATACTTTCAACTGTTTCCGGTTTTTTGTCGGAATCAGTTTTGCTTGTACTGTCGGCTTGGCTGATGCTTCCGTATCTTGGTGCCGATGCAATATGGGGAGCGTTCCCCGTTACACAGGTGCTGATGATGCTTTATTATACAATTCTTATGCTTGCGGAGAGCAGACGGATGAAAACCGGCAGGGATAATATTTGGGACAGACTGCTGCTGCTTCCAAAGAGCTTCGATGTCAGCCCGGACGACCGCATAGATATTTCTATCACAAGTATGGACGAGGTGGTAGCACTCACCTCCAAGGCGTGGGAGTTTTGCGAAGCTCACAACTGCGATTATAAGCGGTGCTATATGCTTTCCTTGGCTATTGAGGAGCTTGCAGGCAATGTTATTCAGCACGGTTTTGTCGATGGCAAAAAACACAGCATAGATGTCAGAGTGGTGAAAAAAGATGATGAATATTTTCTGCGTATACGAGATGACTGCCTGATTTTCGACCCGCTGAAGCAGATGCAGCTGTTCAAAGAGGACGATCCGATTTATCATTTGGGTCTGAGAATGATCACAAAAAATTCAAAAGAGGTTAAGTACACCTGTATATTGAAGCTGAACAATCTTTTAGTCAAGGTTTAGGAGGGTTAATTATGGAGATAAGGACGAAGCTCAGCGGCACAAAGCTTATTGTTTATCCGTTAGGCAAGCTCAACACATCGACAGCACCTTTGCTTAATGACGAGCTGACTAAGCAAATACAAAGAGGTGTTTCTTGTATTGAGATCGATATGGAGAATTTATTCTACATATCTTCTGCCGGTATCAGAGTACTGCTTTCGGCTCACAAGGCTTTAAACGGAAATTTGATGATTTCCCACGCTAATGAGGTCATCACAGATGTTTTTGAAAACACCGGTCTGACTGATATGCTTTACATAGTTTGAACATAAGGTCAACGGTATCCTGTGAAATAATTTTTTATCCAATTTATAAAATTATATGATTGATTTTTTGTATTATTTATTGTATAATAAATACTGTGTAAGAGATAATTATAAACAATTTTTAAGAGGTGATTTGCAATGAAAAAAATAATTATCGCACTTTTTACCGTTGCTGTCATTATGTGCATGGCAGCCTGCGGCAGTCAGGACACAAATTCCTCAGGTGATGGGGAAAAATCTGCGTTTGCGGACGTTGAATCGGCAACGAAGTACCTGTTTGACGACAAGAAGATCGACGGAAAATACTTCTTTGTTGAATACGGTTCAAGCGGAACATTTGTTGCGTTCCAGGATGCAAGACTCATCAAGTCAGTCAGCAAGGATGAGTTCTATGTTGTACCGCTTACAAAGAGCGATTACGAAACGGATATTGATGTTTCCGCAATGAGTGAGAAGGATAACTACAAATATACCGTTGACTCTGTTTCCGTTGCGGACGGCAAGCTGATTATGGAGCTTAAAAACTCAGAGCTTGAAAAGAATATCAAGCTTACCTTGGCGGAAGAAAAGGATGCTAAGGTTCTCAGCGTTGAAGGACATTTTCCGGATCAGCTCAAATCAAACGGAAAGAGCATACCTGGTGAAAACAGGACTTACTACTCAGACCGTGCTGTCGCAGCCAAAACCGCTTATGCAGCTGTAAAAAAGTAATTTGAGGTGAAGAAAATGAAAAAAATACTGTCAATAGGCTTGTCGGTACTGATAACTGCATCGGCAATGATTTCCGCAATGCCGTTAAGTGCGGCAGCCCAAACCGATTATTATGAGGAAGAGGGTGTTCATTACAAGCTGTGTGATGACAATAAGGCAACCATTGTAGGCTGTGATGATCAAGTTGATTTAATATATATATATTCTAAGCTGGAAAACGGATACACCGTCACTTCTATTGCCGACGGTGCTTTTCAGGGGAATATGGATTTAACTTCTGTTACAATCAACCAACAGTTGGAAAGCGTGGGTGACTATGCTTTTGAGTCCTGCTCGCATCTTTTTTCCGTAAAATTTGCAAATAGTGTAAAGCATATCGGTGTCGGTGCTTTTTCAATGTGTCCTTCACTGGAATTTGTTTCACTTGGAAGCAATGCAAAAGAAATTGATAAGGGTGCGTTCTTCTTTGATACAAAGCTCAGGGCTTTCAGCTGTCCCAAACAGCTTGAAAGTATAGGAGATTACGCATTTGCATTCAGCGGTGTTACAACCGTTATTATGAATAATAAGCTGAAAACCATCCCGGACAGGCTGTTTTATGGCTGTGATATGCTTCAAAGCGTAAAGCTTCCCAAAAATCTTGAAAGCATAGGAAATTATTCCTTTGCCGAATGCGAACAGCTCGATGTTGATGAGTTCCCCGAAACGCTCGATTCCATCGGTGACTGTGCATTCAAGGATTGCGGTATTACCGATGTGGAATTTTATGGTTCAAAAATCGGTGAGTACGCATTTTCCGAAAACGGAACTATGGAGACCGTGAGCTTTACAGATAATCTGAAAGAAGTGAAACCGCTTGCTTTCTCAGGCACAATAGTGAAAAAGATACAGCTGCCAAACAATGCTGATTATGAAAACGGTGCATTTGCCGGCATCAAGACAGCTAACTATGAATTATCCGAAGCTAATGAAAACTATACTGTTCAGGACGGTGTTGTTTATACCAAGGATATGAAAACTCTGGTATATTACCCTGCAGGAGTTTATGATAGCGAGCTCTATTATGGAGATAGTGAGAATATTCAAACTGTTGAATACACTGTACCTGACGGTGTAGAAACCATCTCTCCGTATGCGTTCTATCTTTCACACTATGTTTCGGAAGTGAAGTTGCCTGACACTCTTAAAGAGATAGGGGCTAACGCTTTTGAAAAGAGTTCGTCTTTAAAAAAGATCACTATCCCTTCAGGTGTAAAAACCATTCACGCAAGTACCTTCTCCGAATGTTCTTCATTAGAGGAAGCAAATCTGGGTTCGGTAGAAACAATTGAAGACTATGCTTTCTTGAATTGCTTCTACAGCTTTGACGATGACAAAGCGGTTACGGTAAATATTCCCGATGCTCTGATAGAGTTCAGTCCTATGGCATTTTTGGGGGCAAATGTTTCCTTAAAGGCTAACGGCAATTTCAAGGATATCAACGGTTCGCTCTGTACAGCTGACGGTAAAAAGCTGATTTTTTATCCTGCATCCGCTAATACATCATACACAATACCCGATGGAGTAGAAGAAATAGGTTACAGGGCTTTTTCATCCAATCGTTATACTACAGAGATTTTCATTCCCAACAGTCTGAAAAAGATCGATGAGGAAGCGTTGGAATACAGTATAATGTTTATGTACGGCTATGAAAACAAGTATTTCACAGACGGTCTTCATCTTATAGGCAATGCTTCAAAGGGAGTAAAGGCTTATGCAGATGATCACAATATCGGTGTGTTCAGCTCACAGCCCTCACAGAATATCGAGTCCGTAACTCTCAAGGGCAAGGAAACTGCCGAGTTTATAATTTACGGTGCAAATACAGCCGATATTGTCTATACATCAGGCAATGACAGGATATGCTCTGTTTCTGATGACGGAATCATAACAGGACTCAGCAAGGGTACTACCTATGTTACAGCAGCAGTCGGCACGTCCTACTTCAAATGCAAGGTAAAAGTGACTTCTGAAAGTGGCATAAAGTACACGGGCTTTGATGACAGCAATTATTATGCAGTTACCCAAAAAACTTATGAGGGCTGGAAAAATCATTACATAGAGAATAATGCCGGTCTGGTCTCCAAGTACACAGAAGGTATAGATGAAGCTGCAATATCCGCTTATCAGGGAAATACATATTACAGAGCTATGAACGGTGCCACCGATTATAGCGGTGACAATCACGCCTCGGGTGAGGTTCAGTTTGGCAAAGGCTATGAAGATATGATCAGAATGATCAACCACGCCTGCGTGACCGAGCTTAAACGCTACAACAATCCCGACAGTATGGTACTGTACAGCGGAGCGAAGCCCTATGCTTCAAGACTTATAGCAGGTGAGGTAAATACTCTTAAAAACCTGAAGGCTGCTATAGGAAAGACCTTCAAGCACAATCAGTTCATAAGTACAACACTTGATCCCATGATTGCAGATGGTTTCTACAGTCGTGGTGAGGGCGTGGTTTTGATAATCTATGCTGAGAAAACCGCACTCGACAACCTTCCGTCAGCATTGATCGCTGCACTGCATTCGCAGTTTACTGAATATGAACAGCTCTTTGCCTGCGGTGCGGAATTTGAAGTAATTGACGCTGGTGTACGCTGGTATAACGTCGAAATTGCAGATGATGATTTTGGAGGTTATCAGCGTTATGTAAAGCTCAAATTGCTGGGCGGCACTAAAGAACCTGAAAAATTGCCCACTCCTTCAATCAAGCTCTCCAAAAATTCTGCAAATCTCTATGTAAAGAAGTCAACGTCCGTAAGCTATTCTCTTAAAAACTGTTACGATGGGGAAGTAACATTTAAGAGCAGCAACAGCAAGGTAGCAAAGGTCAGCAAGACAGGCAAGATCACTGCACTCAAAAAAGGAACTGCAACCATCACTGTTTCAAATTCCGAAGCCAGTGCAAAGATCAAGATAACTGTAAAAAATCCCACCCTCAACAAAACCAAGCTCAGCCTGAAAAAAGGAAAATCCTTTACCTTAAAGATATCAGGCAAGGTTGGTACGCCAAAATTCACCTCATCCAAAAAGAAAATTGCATCTGTTTCTCAAAAGGGTGTAATCAAGGCTAAATCCAAGGGAACTACGGTTATTTCCGTAAATACAAACGGTATTACCCTCAAATGTAAGGTAACCGTTAAATAACAGAATATGCTCCGGTCACCTGCGGATAAACGATTGTTTTCCGCAGGTGAAATTATAAAAAACAGATTGACATTTAAGTAGATTGATAATATAATAATATACAGCTTAATTATATAAGTAATCAACGCTTAGGGTGCAAATTTGAGGTACCCAAAATACGGAGGTATATTATGGACGTTATCAATGAAAATATTCCGATTTTTGCAAGAATTGCCGAAGGCATCAAGGATCATATCTTGTCTGGCGATCTTAAGGAGGGGGAACAACTGCCCTCTACCACTCAGATATCCAAGGAATACAACATCAATATTGCCACGGTAAACAAGGGTATAAATGTGTTGGTGTCAGAGGGGATCGCATTCAAAAAGAGAGGTATCGGTATGTTCGTTGCCGAGGGTGCAGTTGAAAGGCTGATTGAAGAAAGAAGAAATACCTTTATTGACAGATATGTCGCAGCAACTCTTATTGAGGCAAAACGTCTGCGTTATTCCGTTGAGGATCTGCAAAAAATGGTTGCAGAGGTTTATAAAACCTTGAAATAATTCTTTCCGCTTTATTGCATCAGGTTTTATAAGTTATGGTTTGGATTTATGATTTTTTAGCAGAGCTGTGTTCGCTCATCATCAGCTCCTGCTGTGATGATACCGTATTTGTACACTACAGCTGTATATCTCACAAATTAAAAGCTGAGATAAGAGAAGGTATTTTTCAAAACGTGAGCTGTTTATTTTCAGAGCAAAATACAGACAGTAAAAACTGCGTTATTACTCTGCGTCAGCTTCAGCAGGAAGATTTGAATGAGCAGTTATGCACCGAATTAAATAACTATGTTGAGTATCTTAACAGCCGATCGGATGTATTCTCTATGATAGGGCTTGTTCAGGTGCTTGATGAAGGCTTGAAGGATCTTCTGTCTGAAAAAATACGTGAATATCAGTCAGACAGCTTTTCAGTGGTACTAAATACCAACCGTGAATCCACGGGAGTAGGTCTGCTACCACGCTGTTCCTGCCTGTGGGAACGTAGTCACCGCCTGTCGCACAGCTACAACCGACTGGATAATTTTATGTTTAATCTGCTTTTAATGGAAAACAGCATTTTGGGCGAGCTGATTGACAAGCATATTTTTTTGAAAAATGAGATGTTCCCCGATTTTCGCAACAGAGGTCAAATCAAAATCGGTGCGTCTCCGCTCAGACAGGAGCGTCATTTTGTTTTTGAGTATTTTGAGCGGGATAACGTGCAGCTGGTTCAGGTAGATTATGACAACAAAGCATTTTTCAAGGATAATGAGCTTATTTGGAAAAAAATCATTTTATCTGCCGAAAAACATTGTGATATCGTTGTTTTTCC
>CACYCD010000289.1 GCA_902772755.1 uncultured Ruminococcus sp. | reverse complement strand
GTAATGATGGATTCCGCATCATCGTCGTATTCTTCTTCAACAAGGTGAATATCATTTTCGATATGCTTTAGAGTTTCTTCGCTGAGGTTCAGCTTTTCGATCACCTTGTCGTCACGCTCAAATATCTTTACCGCATACCAACGCTGTTGCTCCTCGGGCATATCGTGTACACAGGCTTCTTCAATGTGAGCGATGGCATGCTCCACCGAACCCTCAAATGTATGCTTGGGAACAGGCTTCTTTTCCTCGGCAGCCTTGACTGCCGCCTGAGCAGCCTCATGGATACCTCTTCCTTTCAGAGCAGAGATCTCCACTACCTTACAGCCCATCACACGGCTAAGCTCTGCGGTGTTTATCTTATATCCGTTTTTCTCGACAACGTCCATCATATTGACGGCGATTACAACCGGAATACCCAACTCGCACAGCTGTGTTGTGAGATAGAGATTACGCTCCAGATTAGTGCCGTCTACAATGTTGAGTATTGCATCGGGGCGTTCGTCAATAAGATAATTACGTGCAACGACTTCCTCCATAGTGTAGGGGGAGAGTGAGTAGATACCGGGCAAGTCTGTAATTATCACATCACTGTGTTTTTTAAGCTTACCTTCCTTTTTTTCTACGGTTACGCCGGGCCAGTTGCCGACAAACTGATTGGAGCCTGTCAGTGCATTGAACAGGGTGGTTTTACCGCTGTTCGGGTTGCCTGCCAAGGCGATCTTGATCTTCATTTCTTTTCCTCTTTTCAATTATTATTTGGTTAGATAAGGCTAACTGTTGTATAAACAGACAGGGGATCATTCAACCTCTACCATCTGTGCATCTGCCTTGCGGACAGAAAGCTGATACCCACGCACAGTGACCTCCATAGGATCTCCCAGCGGAGCTACCTTCTGAACCTTGACTTCCACACCCTTGGTGATACCCATATCCATAATACGGCGTTTTACCGCACCTTCACCGTGGAGCTTTTTTACCTTTGCTGTACTGCCCACAGCAACCTCTTTAAGTGTTTTCATTTTTTCCTCCAATTAAATAATTATTTTTTGAGCCATTTCTTTGCTGACGGCAACCCGTGAACCCTTGATATTTACTATTAGGCTGCCACCCATAGAACTGACTACCACAACTACAGCACCGGGGACAAAACCAAGATTTTGAAGATGTGCCCGAATGTCGGCATTTCCTCCGATGCGTTTGATTATGTTTTCTTCACCGATAACTGCAAGATTAAGCGGCATAGTTACCCTCCTTTGAACTCAGAATCTGCATATTGTTAGCCTAAGCTAACCATTGGTTATAAAACCGTCTGAAGCAGACCTGATGGTGATTTGTTTTACAAACTTCAAATATTGAAGAAGGTCGGTAAATGCTCTCAGTGTTTCATCGCTTATTTCGTGTTCCATTCTGCAGGCGTCATCCTCTGCGGTTTTTGTATCCACACCAAGCACCGTAAGCAGCTCAAAGATAACACGATTTCTTCCGATCACACTCTCGGCAATTGCTTCACCCTCTTTCGTCAGCTCGATGGTGCGGTCGTAATTTATGGATATCAGACCGGCGGTTTCCATTCTTTTTAACGAATCCGAAACAGTCGGCTTGGCTACCTTCAATTCACGTGCGATATATGCACCACGCACCGAGCCGTTCTTGCGTAGGTTATAGATCAGCTTCATATAATCTTCTGTTTTTTGACTTCTTTCCATATCCGGCTCCTAATATAGTTAGGTTAGGCTAACTCTTGATTAAAGTAAAAAATTCAGGCGGTTAGCCTAAACTTACTATTATTATATCAGCCTTATCCGCATTTGTCAATACCTTTTTTGCAGCCTGTTGGGGGAATAAAAATCTTTCCCCGAACAGGCTTGATAATCTACTCTGCACCCTTGAGTGCTTCTACCATATCAATTTTCTTATTTTTCCGAGCCACCATAAAGCCTACCAGGAGTGATACTCCAAATGTCAGCAGTATGGAAACACAGTATGTAGTCGTTCCCAGCATCAGCTTCATCTCATATTCCGAGGCAAGTGCAGCTAACAGCCATTGCAGAACTCCCACACCTGCAGGAAGTCCTATTATTACCCCGACAAAGGTCAGCCAGATATTCTGTGATATTAGCAGTTTTCCTATGCTGCGGTTTCTGAATCCCAGCACCTTGAGCGTTGCAAGCTCCCTTGAACGCTCAACGTAGCTCATAATTCCAAGGTTATACAGCACCACTATTCCCAAAACTGCAGCTGCTGCAACCATAATTATCACCATACCGTCCATAATGTCAACAAAGCTGTCAAATGTCTGCATAAGCTGTTTCTTAGCTTGCTTTCCGGCTATAATGGGATCTGACTTTATATCCGATGATTTTTTGTCAGTATAAATTGCGGTAACAGTGTAATCGATCCCCAATTTGTCGGCAAGCTTTTCGGTTATGGTGACGCTCTTTGTCATAACGGCACGGTTATATCCCAAAACCCTTGCCGTGTAGGTCTTTTTGGAGCCGTAGGGAGAAAATGTGATTTTTTCTCCGATTTTTGCCTTGTCCTTCAATCTGAGGCAGAGATATACTCCCTCATCACTGAGGGTGATTCTGCTGTTGTCCTCTGAAAGTATGTTCATCATAGAGTGAGGATTATGGATAATGTCCAGTGCTACCGTATCTCCGTCCAGACTTATACCGCACAGGCTTTCCCAATCTGCGTCCAGCTCGTCTGCCAGAGCTATTGCCTTGTCCTTGTTTGCGTTGTCGATCAAATTTACTTTTGTGGAATAGTTTGAAATATCCTTGTCAAGCAAATCTAGAAATCCTGCCAACGTATCACGCATACCCAGACCGCCTACCATCAGCACCATACATCCGATTATACCAAACAGCGTCATTGCCGAACGGCTCTTGTGACGGCTCAGATCACGGATATTCCACTTTGTTCCGAAATTCATCTTGTCCCAGAAGCCGAACCTCTCCCAAAACAGCTTACGCATCTTTTTCGGGGTATAGGGACGCAGTGCATCAGCGGCATTTCCCTTTAGCTGTTGCCTTACCGAAAGATAGCTGATGAGGGTAAGCAGCAAAACAGTACAAGCCATTACGGGATAACAGAAAGCAGGGATCGCAGCACTCCAGTCGGGCATATCAAAGTATGTACCCATCATACCGTCCTCGCTCATTATCAGCTTGCATACGGCATACCCCAAAGCGATGCCCAGGCACGTTCCGACAAGTCCGATAAACAAGCCGTAGGAGGTGTAGTGTCTTAAGATCCTTCGGTTTTTAAAGCCTAGGGCTTTGAGTGTGCCTATCTGCAGCTTTTCCTTTGTAGCTATGCGGTGCATTGTGGTGACCATAGTCAAAACAGCAATTGCAAGGAACAGCACAGGCAGGACTGAACCCATTGTTTTGCCTTCTTCTGCTTCTCCCATAGCCTCTTTATATACAGTATGGTCGGATTTTGGTGTTACCATTATTGTACGTCCGAGAGTTTTCTTGATCTCGCTTTCAAGCTTTCCTTTTGAGAGATCAGAATTTATGTTTATCTGTGCAAAGGTACTGTCAAGTGCTTCATTTATTGCCTTGTCATCGGCAAAGGTCTGTTTCAGCTGTTCATCTATGATTTTTTGCGGAAGCTTAGCTTCCTTAAGCTCATTGGTCAGAGTGTTTTTCAGCTTTTCTTTAAGTACGGTTTTCAGCTTTTTCGGTGTTATATAGGCATAGCCGTAGGTATTGTAGTCAGGCATCATCTGATTTTTGTCGGCTACACAGATCATATGCTCACCCGATTTGATCAAGCCGATAACTGCTCCGCTCATTTCCAAGCCTTGAAATTCAAGTGTGAGTTCATCTCCGATGGAAATATTATTTGCAGCTGCAAATTTATCGGAAAGCCAAAAACCGTCGGAGTTCTTGTCATACTCTGCACCGTCCATCAGGAAAAAGGTTGAAACATTGTAGTCCTCACTCACATCAAGGGCAAGTGATTTGTTTTTCTTTCCCTTTATATCAAGATTGACTGATAAAAATCTGGTAGCTGCCTGCACTCCGTCAATATCCGTTATCTTGTTTAGATCGTCACGGGTGAAGCCTTTTTCGGAATACAGGCGATAGTCGGCATAGTGGGTTTCTTCAAAGAATTTTCCGGTATCAACCTCTATCGTTTTCCACTCCATATTGAAGCCGAGGAACATTCCCATACCCAGAGTTATCATAATTATCATTGAAAAAAACTGTGCCTTGTAGCTCCAAGCAGTTCGCAATAGTTTTCTTATCAGCATTACCATTCCACCTCGTCTGCACTCAGGGGATCGCTCTGTTCTTCTATAGAACGTATATGCCCGTTTTTTACACGAATGACCACATCTGCCATTTTTGCAATGCTCTGATTATGAGTTACAATTACTATCGTTTTTCCGTAATTTTTAGCCATACTCAGCAGGAGCTTTAAAACCATTACACCTGTTTCAGAGTCAAGTGCTCCCGTTGGCTCGTCACAAAGAAGGATCTGCGGATTTTTTGCCAATGCCCTTGCAATGGAAACACGCTGCTGTTCTCCGCCGGAAAGCTCCGAGGGGAAGTTGTGCAGATGATCCTCAAGTCCGACCTCCGAGATCATTTGCTTTGCATCAAGTGCCTCGGGTGCGATTTGCGAAACAAGCTCTACATTCTCGTACACTGTCAGAGTGGGTATCAGATTGTAGAATTGAAAAACAAATCCCACCGTTGCCGCACGATAATCTGCAAGCTCGTTATCCGACAGAGTGCTGATGTCTTTTTTGTTCACGGTTATCGTTCCGCTTGTAGGACTGTCAAGCCCTCCCAAAAGATTTAGCAGGGTGCTTTTTCCTGCTCCCGACGGACCGAGGATAACAACAAACTTTCCCTTATCAAGAGAAAAGCTTACTCCGTCCAGAGCTTTAAGCTCGTGCTCACCGGTTTTATATATCCTTGTCACATTTTCAAACCTTACTATTTCCATACTTACCTCCGTTTGAAATTGTAGTTTGCTAATGCTAACCAAACTACGCAAGTTACCTTTAACTAACTGCATTATACAGCATTTGTATTCCTTTGTCAATATAAAAAAAACAAACAAATATCCGAACCGCTGTTTGAACAGCAGGCTCGGATCAAAGCTATGTCGGCAAATTTTGTAAATCAAAGTTCACTATATTTTCGGTAATGTCAATAGGAGATTTGGCAAATAAATCCTCTTCACTGCAAACTGCAAGCTGATAACCCTCTATGTCGTATACCTTGAAATAATAGTTTTTGCTGTCGTAATTCTGGCTGATTTTAATTTCGTAGGGTGAAGCTTCTATTGAAAACTTGTTCAGCTCATAGCCGAAGCCCATACCTATACATTTTATAAATGCTTCCTTCAAAGCCCAGAGCTTAATAAAAGATGTGTCCGGTGTGGGACTCTGGTCGATCTCTATGCACTCCTCAACCGTAAAAAATCTGTGTGCGATATTCCTTATACCTCTTTTGAAAAGCTGGATATCAACACCTACGGGCTTTGCTCCGGTGGAAATAACTGCATATTTTCCGCTGTGACTTACATTGAACTCCATTAACGGGGAGAGTGGCTTGCTGTGCTCGTTGAAGCTTATCTCCTCGCCTGCAAACAGCTTTGTCAGTATTCCTGCACCCAAGGACAGCTTTTTGTTCTCACCTGTGATACGCAGAATCTTTTCTTTGCGGTATTCGGGCATAAGCTCAAAATATTTGTCAAACAGTTCCTTGTCTTCCAAAACATCGGTGTTAAAAATATATGTACTAACCATATTTCTCCTTTTTGTCCTTTAAACAAGCTCTGTGTTTGTTTCGAGTGCTTCGGTATCTTCGTCAAGATCTTCATCAAGCTCTTCGGCGTCGGCGGCGTCCATAGCGGCAGCACGCTTTACCATTAGAGAAAATAAAAACAGTATCTTAAAAAACAAGAATACCATAGCCACAGCCATAGCAGCCCATGCCCACCATGCGTGGATCGTCTTGAAGCCTATTGTGAAGATCAGTGCAAAGCCTATTATAATGAACTCGGCTACAGAGGCTATTTTTGGATGAAAAATAAGCAGTAACAAAAAACCTACAATAGCGACTACATCAGCAAAGATCCCAAATCTGCTCAGGGTAAATGCACATACTCTGTCAATAGGCAGGGCTGTCACAAGCAGTGGAATTATGATCTTGAAAACAATACCGAATGCCTGTCCCATACGTTCTCCAATAAAATCAAAAAATCTTACCAGTACCATGATAAACAGCGTTCCTTTTAATATAATATACTATATTGTATCATATTATATGATAAATGTCGAGATTAAAATTAATATTCATCGGATAAAATATTCTCTTATGCACTTGATAATTATGCGTAATAGGTTTATAATATGTTG
>CACYCD010000288.1 GCA_902772755.1 uncultured Ruminococcus sp. | reverse complement strand
TTTTAGAGCGTTTTGTCATTTTTCAAACAAACACAAGTTATAAGCCTCTTTTTCTGCGGATATGCTTTTCTATGGTGCTGAACACCAGTCTGTCAATGATTATTCCCACAAGGACTATCACTATCATTACAAGCATAACCTGATTTATGTCAGCAAGATTTCTGCCGGTGATGAGCGTCTGACCCAGACTTATACTGGTTGTCATAACCTCACCCGACATCAAGGCTCTCCAAGCGAACGACCAGCCCTGCTTCAATCCGGAGATCAGCTCAGGCAGACAGGCGGGAAAAATGACCTTGAAGTACAGCTGACTTTTGTTTGCACCCATTGTCAGGGCAGCTTTTTTATAAATCACGGGTACGTTGCTTATGGCATTGTCAACGGCAACTGCCATACTGAAAGCCGAACCCATAATCACTACAAAAATTATAGCCTGCTCGGTAAGTCCGAACCAAAGAATTGAAAACGGTACCCAGCAGATACTCGGCAGGGTCTGTATTCCCATAATGACGGGGCGAAGATTTCTGTGCAAAAAAGCAAAGTGATTTATCAAAAATCCCAGTCCCATACCGATAACTATGGATATGCAGTAGCCTATCGCTCCTCTGAGCAGGCTGTTAAGAGTGGCTTCTATCAAAGAACCGTTTGAGATCAGCTTGACAAAGGTATCAAAAACACCTATCGGCGACGGCATGGAATAGCTCTTCCATATTTTCAGCACATCAACTCCGAGATAGTAGAACAGCTGCCACAGCAGTATCAAGCCGATAAGAAACAGCACAAATTCAATTGCTTTTTTCAGCGTGCGGACACTTTTACTGTTTTTCATAATAAGGCATCCTCATTCCGTATGACACCTCTAAAACCCGAAGCGGTTTGAGTGTGCCGTAGATTTGATTGGCAATAAGGGTTGAATACCGGCAAACTGTCAGCTTTCGGTTTTACCCTGAATATAGTCCAGTATTCGGCGGCGGATCTTCACAAACTCTTCGTCATACACGTGACGGGGACGTTCGAGCGGCACGTCTATGACCTCGTGGACAGTGCCTGTCTTTGCCGACATAACGACCACCCTGTCCGCCAGATACACCGCCTCTTCAACGCTGTGAGTTATAAAAAACACGGTATTGTGTGTTTTCATCCATATACTTTGCAGTTCTTTTCTCAGAGAGTTTGAGGTCTGCTTGTCAAGTGCGGAAAACGGCTCGTCCATCAGCAGAATTTTTGAGTCCATTGTAAATGCTCTTGCCAAAGCGACCCTCTGACGCATTCCGCCCGAAAGCTGATGAATGGGAAAATCCCTGTACTCCGCCAGCCCAACCATACTGAGGTACTTCATGGCGGTTTCTTCCTGCTTATCCTTTGACACGCCTGCAAGCTTCATTCCGAATTTTACATTGTCTATCGTGTTCAGCCACGGAAACAGTGCATTCTCCTGAAACATCACCACTCTGTCGCTTGACGGTCCGCTGACCTCTTCACCGCCGACAGTGATCGTACCGCTGTCGGGCTTGTCAAGCCCTGCGATCAGATTGAGCAGGGTTGACTTTCCGCAGCCGCTTCTGCCTACCACGCAGATAAACTCACCCTTCTGTATCTCAAGACTGATGCCGTTTATCGTAGGATATTCATTGTTTTCAAAGGTCTTGCTGACCTTGTCCAGTACCACGGGCATAATATCACCTTAAAGTGTTGACTTGTCTGTAAACAGATCCTTATATGTTTCCGCAATAAAGCCCTGCTCAACCGAGATATCGCCAAATTCCTTCATAGCCTGCTCGCTCACCTCTGTTGAAAGCACGATCTTTGAGAATGCAGTTTTCAGCACGCTCTCTGTCAGCGATTTGCCTGTTGCTGCGTTGATCTCGTCATTGACGACCTTGGCACCCTCATCAATGTGGGTGTTCATATAGTCTGTGGTGCTGTTGTGTGCTTCAAGGAATTTGGAAACAAGATCGGAATGTTCCTTCAAAAACTCGTTTCTTACCACAACAACGGCAACGGGGTACTTGCCGTCCATATATACCTTGTCATAGTCCAGCACGATCTCTGCACCGCCCTCTACCAGACGGGAGCCCCACGGCTCGGGAGCGAACGCAGCATCTATGCTTCCCTGATCCATCATATTCTGAACGTCAGCGTTTTCAACTGCGGTAACAGTCACCGTACCGCCCTCTTCAACTGTTTTCAAGCCGTTGTCAGCAAGAAGCTTCAGCAGGCAGAGGTGCTGGGTGTTGCCGATCTGAGGTATAGCCACAGTCTTGCCGTCAAGATCCTTCGCTGTCTTGATATCGGCAGCCTTGGGGCTTCTGATAAGCTCCGCACCTGCGAGGGTAGCACCTGTCAGCACGGTAACATCACCGTTTGACTTTACGTTTGCCGTAATAGCCGGAACCGGACCTATATATCCGATGTCTATATCACCTGCAAAGATAGCCTCCACCTCGGACGGGCCCGCATTGAAGGAAGTCCACTTTAACTCAGTGTCCTTTCCCAGTGCTTTCTGCAGAGTGCCCTCAGCCTTCATATAGAGAGCCTGTGCATGTGTAACATTGTTGAAATAGCCGATATTCACGGTCAGCTTTCCGTCACTGTCACCGTTCTTTGAAGAACAGCCTGTAATAACTCCCAAAGTCAAAATCGCAATGAGAGCAACCGCTAAGATACGCTTTTTCATAGTTTCCTCCTAAGAATTATTCACCCGGATATTTTGGTTTAAAAATGTGATAAAAAAATGATGTGAAAACAGACTGAACGAGATTTTCGTTGCAGTCTGTCAATTTTTAACCTTTAAACATATTTTTGAGCTTTCTTATGACTTTCTTTAGGAAAGGAGTTGTCACCCACTCTATGGTTTTCTGCTGTTTTTTGATGAGGCTGTTCTGCTCCTTTATGATATCCTTTTTCTCGGCGTATGCTTCGATATAGCGGTCAAGTC
>CACYCD010000287.1 GCA_902772755.1 uncultured Ruminococcus sp. | reverse complement strand
TACGTCATAGAGACCTTCAAGGCTGTTTACGCCGAGATGGAAGATACAATTTGACAGCACCTCAAAATCGGAGAAAATTTACCGACCCAACACAATTTTGAGATGCAATAAAGAGGTGTACGTTATGAAAAAGTACATAAGCATATTTACAGCAGTCTGTGTTGTCGCAGCCTGCCTGACATTTTCACCGATCAGCCCCTCGGCTGTAACGACCGAATGCAACATCTACGAGGGACAAAACATCAACTCACAGGACTACTCTAAGTGGTCACAGCCCGTGCAGTCCTATCTGTGCGACTGCGGAAACGGTCTGATGAGATTTCAGGCAAATGCTCTGTCGGATAATTACCTTGTGGAATATTATGACTATTCCTACAACATTCAAAAAAATCTGAAGCCTGCCTGTGAGCTTCCCATATTCGGCTGTTTCTATGCAACCGACAGCAACTACTACATTCTCAGCGGTCGCAGCAATCACGATGAAAACCCCTCTGCCGAGGTTTTCAGGATCACAAAGTACGATAAGCAGTGGAAAAAGCTCAGCTCCGACTCGCTTTACGGTGCAAATACCTATGATCCGTTTGATTCGGGAAGTGCTTCCATATACCAAAACGGAGATTATCTCTACATAAGAACCTGTCGCTCAATGTTTACCGCAGACAGTGGGCTTAATCACCAGTCAAACATCACCTTAATCTACAATATCAGCACCGGAAAGATCACCGACTCCTGCACCACTGCAGAGCTTAGGGGTGGCTATGCCAGCCATTCCTTTAATCAGATCGTCAGGGCAGACGGAAGCAACATCGTTGCCGTTGACCACGGCGATGCCTATCCCCGTTCACTTGTGCTGTACCGTGAAAAAATCGACAACGGAAAATTTCAGGACGATTGGGGAAACTACGATATGATCGACCTGTACAAGTTCAGCGGTGAGGTCGGAGAAAATTACACCGGTGCTTCCCTCGGCGGATTTGAGCTATCTGACAGCGGATATCTGGTTGCGTTTAACTCTTACTACGGAACGGAAACTCTCTTTACAAATAGAAGAAATATCTACACTCTCTACCGTCCAAAGAACGACAGCAATGTGACAGTCAATCAAATCACCAATTATTCGGGAGATGTCACCGCTTCGACCCCTCATTTGGTGAAGATCAGCAATAGCAAATTCATTCTGCTCTGGACAGCGGAGGGACAGGTAAATTACACCGAGCTGGATCAATACGGAAACCAAGTCGGCAGTATCTACAAAACGGACGGAAGCCTATCCGACTGTAAGCCCATACTTGCCGGCAACAAGCTGATTTGGTATACCTGGGAGGAAAATGTAAACACCTTCTACGATATCAACACCAACAACCTCTCCGCAGTCAGCAAGGTCGAGATAAACAACGGTCACGATTTTGAGGTGCAGAACGCCACCAACGCCAACAATAAATGCACCAAAAAGTGTAAGGTCTGCGGTCACACGGAATCCTTCTGCCTGCCCGATGATTTTTCTCTTTGGTGGAGGAGCGGTACCGACACGAGCGGATCGTTTTCCGGCAGTCCCGCATACCGCTATGATGTAGATGCGGTATTCACCTGTATGGCTTACTCCGACAGCACCTATGATGCAAACAGCGAATATCAGATCCAAATTGCTGACAAAAACATTCTCAAATACAAAAGAAACAAATACAACATCTTTGAGTTTACACCCTTAAAAGAGGGCAAAACCGAGCTGACTATCTCGCTGAAATACCGTCCGTCCGTTACAAAAACAGTCACGATCAACGTAGCTCACAGCTATGACAACGGCACGATAATCAAAAAAGCTACCGAAACCGAGACCGGTCTGGTCACATTTACCTGCCGTGAGTGCGGTCACCAAAGACACGAGATAACCCCCAAGCTCTCCCCCGAACAGCCCGACGCAACAAATCCCGTTGCAGATCCGACCGCTCCCACCGATCCTACAACACCCGGGGGAAATACCGATCCGACCACTCCCGGCGGCAAAACAGAGCCGACAGCTCCCGGTACCTCGGGCTACACTAAAACGATCATCAAGCTCAACACCTCCAAGGCTACCCTTTATGTGAAACAGCAGACAAATATCTCTGCGATCATTCTCAACTCCAAGGGCAAAACCACCTACACCAGCAACAATAAAAAAATAGCCAAGGTCAATGCCTACGGACGGGTCACTGCGGTCAAAAAGGGTACGGCAAAGATCACCGTCAAAAACAACGGAGTAAAAAAGGTCTTCACTGTTACAGTCAAAAATCCCACTCTCAACAAAACCAAGGTCACCTTGAAGAAAGGCAAAACCTTTGCAATCAAAATCAAAGGTAAGGTAGGCACAGCCAAGTTCACCTCGGCAAAAAAAGCCGTTGCCTCCGTAAACAGCAAGGGCAAGATCACCGCCAAGAAAAAGGGCAAAACCACCATAACCGTAAAAACCAACGGCATCAGCCTAAAAATCAAAGTAACAGTAAAATAGTCAACACATTCCGGTAAATCAAACGGCTGTGAAGAAATGAAGCTTTAAGCTTCGGTCCTTCACAGCCGAAATTTATTGTCTGCTGAACTTGCAAATGATCATACCGTCAATTTTATCAATTTGCTTATGAGTTACTGTTTTTCCCTCGGAATAGTACTTTTGCAGATACAGCTGAAAGCGGTCTATATCCTTTCCGTCACCGCTGTCTACAAAATACACCTCGTCCTCAAACAGTGCTTTGTAGAGATTGGTGTAGCCAAATTCTTTCTTTGCGTCCTCATACGCTTCATACCGATAATAAGTGCCGTCAAAGCCGGCTATCTTATCGGTATATTTATTCTTCACAATATAATGAACATTGTCCTCCGTCGAGGCAAGACCCGCATTTCTGGAAAATACAAACTTCCTGACGTCACTGTCCTCTATGTACTTTCTGAGGTTTGGTGTAGTATCGGTCTGAGATGTAAAGTCAAGGGTAAACCTTGATATTTTTGACACCCAAAACACCACCGGCGTAATACAGAGGGTAAAAGCCAACAGCAAAACAAGCAGTTTCTTCCTGTTTTTGATGTAGAGCTTCTGAAAAAACGGCCTCATATCCTCATACGAAAAGGAGTAAAGCATATATGCCGCCGCCGAGATCCACAGTACATGGACGGTTCTGTAGGGGAATTTCCCTATCAAATGCAGGTAAAACAAAAACGGCAGAATAGCTGTTGCAATGGCAAGAGGAATGAACAGCCGACTTTTACGCATAAATATCAGCATCAATAAAGTTGTGAGCCCAAAGGAAAAATAGCCCAATACCGGCTCCATCCTTCCGCTGATATTCGTCGGTACCGACTTCAGCATACTGACAAGCACATCTGTATATGACCTGTTTTCAGCATTATACATGCCTTGGATCTGTTTTATACCCTTAAGCACCTGAAGGGTAGTTGCCCCCTCATCGTCCATATAACCCGAACGGAACAGGCTGAGGTCATTTTTATCTAAGCCCAGTTTTTCGTACTCCTCCGGACAAACCTCATATTCCGGAATGGCATAGTCCCAGACATCGGAACGTGCCACTGTATATTCGTGATAATACTTCAACTCCTCAGTTGAAGTGCAGAGATGACTCGATACGGCATAAAAACTTCCGCAGAGTGCCACCGCCGTCAGAAAAGATATAAACCTCTTCTTTTCAAAAAGCCGAGCAAAGAAACTCTTTATACTTTTATCTTGATTGATTTTCGAGAAATGCTCCGCCAGCGACAAACC
>CACYCD010000286.1 GCA_902772755.1 uncultured Ruminococcus sp. | reverse complement strand
TGATTTCTTCTTTATTTCTCGCAAAACACCCTCTGAGCTGTGTGATCTGGTGCTTGATCTGTACACACGCCGACTTGTGAAAGCCTATGGATATTCACCTGTTGACGATATCCAGATTTTGTGTCCGGGACGTAAGGATATTATGGGGGCAACAGAGCTTAACAAAAAATTACAGCAGGCGGTCAATCCCCCATCAAAGGATAAAAATGAACTGAAATTCGGAGAAAAAATACTACGTGTCGGCGATAAGGTAATGCAGTACCGCAACAATTACGATATTGAATATGACAGAGATAACGGCGAAAGCGGTATGGGGATCTTCAACGGAGATATAGGAACTATCAAGAGTATTGATACAAAACACAAGACTCTGGTTATCAGATTCGACGACAGAACGGCAGTGTATGACCGTGAGCAGGCTATGGACATTGAACTCAGCTATGCGACAACCATACACAAAAGTCAGGGAAATGAGTTTGAAGCGGTAATAATCCCACTGTTTTCAACCCCACAGCCACTCAGATACAGAAATCTCATCTACACAGGCGTTACCAGAGCCAAAAAACTGTTGATCTTGGCAGGCGACAGCTCCATACTAGCTCAAATGGTTCATAATCACAAAAATATACTAAGATATACAGGTCTGAAATACTTTATGGCAAATGGGCATCTCTAACAACCACTAACGGTTTTTAGAGATGCCCATAAATCATCTTGATTATTTTAAGATTCAAAAATCCGAGTTATTTGATTTTGATATACCGTTCAGGCACATAGTCTGCAAGTACGACCTTGTCATTGCCTTCATAGAAGGTGATGCCGTCGGTATGTGCTTTATGTGCGTCTATCACCAAGATAACAGGAGATTTATCCCTGCGTTTGCCTACCTGAACGGCAGTATCGGTATCAACCGACAGGTGAACATATTGTCTGCCCATAGGTTTAAGTCCTGAACTCAAAATAGAATCAAGTGCTTTGTGCGTTGTCCCGTGATAAAGTATGTCCGGCGGAGCGATCACAGCCTTGGAAATGTGCATCGGTATAGAGTGACCGTACAACGCTCTTATCTTATCGTCTTTTATCTCGAATCGCTTTTTATCGGAAATTTCGATAATATGCTCCAAGTCGCTGACATCTATCGGTCGGTCAAAATCACCGCTTTCATTGATAGCATAGATGAGCTGTTCAACAGGAACAAATCCCTCGATGTCAAGCTCCAGCTCATACTCCCACGGAACATGACGGAGAGCACGGGAGATTTTCTTGCTTAGTTTGGTGTAGTTCATTATACATTTTCCTTTCTTAGAATTTTAACCGCTGTGATCCAAAGTTGTTTAAAGGTTATACACAAACTCTGCAATTTCCGTCACTCAACATTTTTCATAAGCTTTGTGCCGAGCCAAATGAAGAAAATTACTGCAAGTATCAGTACCATCACACCTGCGAGCGGATTCCACAGTCCTACTAATGCACTCAACGCCGGCGAGACTGCCACTAGTGCAATCACCTTTGCAAGCTGTGTCATATACTTCTTTTCATTTTTCGGCTTGAAGGATACCCTCGCACGAAACGGGATCATTTTATAATCCTTGAACAGTGCCATCAAGCCTGCAAATATAAACAATGCCACAGAAAAAACAGCCATCAAAATCGAAAATCCGTATTCCATTATCTCACTCCATTATGCTCTGTAAGCTATTGATTATCACAATTTGGATATATTTTATCTACATATTTGCTTATCCATACCTCGTCCGTATAATCGCTGTATTCGTACATCTGACAGTCATTATACAAATCGTCTGCAAGCTCGATAATGATATCGTACAGTTCGAGGTTTTTCGTATATTTTTCGGGAATACCGCTAAGTCCCACATTTGCACCTACGATGTTTCCTGCTATAGCACCCGTAGAGTCGCTGTCACCCCTGTGATTCACGGCGGCGATCAGTGCCATGTCAATGTCATCGGGATATTTCAAAGCACAATAAACCGCTATTGCGAGAGCTTCCTCCGCTACCCAACCTTGACCGAGAATATGTATCGCTTCAAGGTCTGAAATATCCTCGGTGGACAGCTCCACAGCCTTGTTCATAAGCTTTAGATAGTAACCGATTTCCTTTGCATTCTTGAACATCTCGGCTGTTGTCTTTATAGCCGATTTGACAGCTTCTTCTATGCTGATATCCTCATGTGCCAATCTCCTTATGATGTGTGTCAAGGTCGCAGCCGGAATATAACCGAGTTCGTGT
>CACYCD010000285.1 GCA_902772755.1 uncultured Ruminococcus sp. | reverse complement strand
TGACCGTCAAAAAAATCGATATCAGTGGCTGGCAGGTCAGGGGATTAACCGACCAAACCTACACAGGCAAAAAGATAACTCAATCAATAAAGGTCACGAACGGCAAAAGAACTGCAACGGTCAAGACCTCATACAAAAACAACATAAACGTGGGCAAAGCAACCATCACCATCACGGGAACAGGTTTCTTTACAGGCAGGATCGTGAGGACGTTCAAAATCAAGAAAGCAACTCAAAAGATGACTGTCATCTCAATAGCAAAAACAGTGAAGTATTCCGCTGTAAAGAAAAAGGCTCAGCCCCTCAAAAAACCGATCTTTGTCCTCAAAAGCATCGGCAAGCTCACTTATACAAGGGTGAAAAAAGGTTCTTCAAAATATCTCACCGTGTCAAAGAACGGCAAAATATCCCTCAAAAAGAAGACACCCAGGGGGAAGTATAAGCTCAAATTGAAAATCATCGCCAAGGGCGATAAAAACTACAAGTCCTGTTCAAAAACAGTTACGGTAAACGTCCAAGTAAAATAAGCAGATGTTTTTAACGAAAGGAGGTGTTGCTTGTGGGCAGGATAAAAGCATTCAGGTTCAAATGGTCGGATGCATGGCGTGATGTCAGCGATGGTTATGATTCTATTCTTGAAATATCCGAAAAAGGTGACGTGAGATTATTGTTTATGGTAAACTCACAGCCATACGAGGTCGACCTTACCGGTAAAGAAAACGAGTTTATCAGCGAGCTTGATTTTCTCAAAAATTGGAATAAAAAAACATATATTGATGAGTGGTGTTTAGACGGCTTTAATTGGGAAATATTTTTACATACGACAACACAGCAATTTACGCAAACGGCCACAACGGCTATCCGCCGGATTTCCCAGACTTTTTAGACATACTCAATAACAAGCTCTCTGTCCCCAAATCAAATATCGAAAAGTGCTATAAAGAGGGCTTTAAACCGGCCATAAAACGCACAACCGTTACCTACGACCCAAATTTGGGTAAGAAGGCTATGTATTTATAATTTAAAAAAACTTCTTGACAAACCGTATAAAAGCACATATAATAGTATTCAAGAATATTAGCCAAAGGCAAAATACAGCCCCTAAAGACTGTGAAGGGAAAAAGATGTAGGCTGAGTTTTCAGAGAGCTGTCGGGTGGTGGAAGACAGCGGCAAGGCTTATATGTATAGCTCGTCCCGGAGTTTCCTGTCTGACAAGGTCAGGACGGCAGGCACCGTTATCAGCCGAGACTTTGTTGGAAGTCGGTGAGGAGTATGCGGTGACGTATGCTTGAATTTGGGTGGTAACACGGATAATTTGAAGTTTTATTCGTCCCTGAGAGATTTTTCTCGGTTCAGGGGCGATTTTTTGCGTAGGCAGAAGGAGTATTACAATGAACAAAGGATACAAAAAGTATATCCCGTTTAAGCAGATCAATTTACCCGACCGTCAGTGGCCGAACAATGTCATCACCAAAGCTCCCATATGGTGCAGTGTTGACCTCAGAGACGGCAATCAGGCACTCATAGACCCGATGAACTTGCAGGAAAAGCTGGAATTTTTCCACGCTCTCTGTGATATGGGCTTTAAGGAAATTGAGATCGGCTTTCCCTCCGCCTCGGAAACGGACTATGAGATCTGCCGTGAGCTTATAGAGGGCGGTCACATTCCCGACGATGTCACCATTCAGGTGCTTGTTCAGGCAAGAGAACACCTCATCATAAAGACCTTTGAGGCGATCAAGGGTGCAAAGAATGTAATAGTACACTTCTACAACTCGACCTCCACTCTCCAGAGAAAGGTAGTTTTCAAGACGGATATGGACGGTATCATCGACATCGCCGTCAACGGTGCAAGGCTCATCAAGCAGCTCACCGACAACTACGAGGGTGATACAAACATTCGCTTTGAATACAGCCCCGAGAGCTTCAGCGGTACAGAGGTAGATAATTCCATAGCTATCTGTGAGAGAGTGATGGAAACACTTGAATGTACCCCCGAAAATCCGATTATCCTCAACCTCCCCAATACCGTTGAAATGTGTACTCCCAACACCTATGCCGACCAGATAGAGTACTTCATCAGGAATATCAAGAACAGGGAGAGTGCCATCATCAGCGTACACCCCCACAACGACCGTGGCACAGGTGTTGCCTCGACTGAGCTTGCACTGCTTGCAGGTGCGGAGCGTGTTGAGGGAACTCTCTTCGGCAACGGTGAACGCACGGGCAACCTCGATATAGTCACAGTGGGATTGAATATGTACACTCAGGGAGTTGACCCTCAGCTCGACTTCTCGGATCTTCCGAAATACAGGGACATATACGAAAGATGCACAAATATGAAGATAGGCGAGCGTCAGCCCTATATCGGTGAACTGGTGTTTACTGCTTTTTCGGGCAGTCATCAGGACGCCATCAACAAGGGATATAAGTATATGAAGGAGCATAACAGCGAGTACTGGGAGGTGCCGTATATCCCGATCGACCCGGCAGATGTAGGCAGACAGTATGAGCCGATAATCCGCATAAATTCTCAGAGCGGTAAGGGTGGAGCTGCCTATGTTATGGAGCACAGCTTTGGCTATGAGCTTCCCAAGAAGATGCACCCTGAGTTTGGAGCTTTGGTGCAGAAAAAGTGTGATGAGCTGGGCAGGGAGCTTATTCCCAAGGAACTGCTCGATGTGTTTGAAACAAACTATCTCAATCACAAAAAGAAGTATGAAATAGTAAACAGCAGGATATATGAAGAAAACAACGAGGGAGTGGACTATGTTCACTTCAAGGGAATAATCCAGATAGACGGCAAAGAGGTGAGAACCACAACAGGTGTAGGCAACGGTCCCATAGATGCGTTTTTCAAGGCTATGCAGAAGATCGGTGTGGATAAGTATCAGTTCCGCTCTTACAGCCAGCACGCCATAAGCGAGGGCAGTGACTCCAAGGCGGTGTCCTACATCAGACTGAAAACTCCCGAGGGCAAAAGTATCTACGGTGTCGGCATAGACCACAACGTAAACTACAGCTCTATCCTCGGAGTCCTCAACGCAATAAACAGAAACGAAGCAGAGTAAAAATTTTCCCGAACAAGCCTTATGTTCAATCTGAGGCTTGTTCGGGAATTTTAAGTAATAAGGGCACCTCTAAAAACCCATAGCCCTCTTATTGCACCATATATTCAGCGTCATATTGTCCAAAATCCCCTCGCAATACGTCAGTATTACTTCGTGAATTTTGGGCAATCTGTCAACTAAACCTACGGCACACTA
>CACYCD010000284.1 GCA_902772755.1 uncultured Ruminococcus sp. | reverse complement strand
GTATGCACAGCACCCTCAATGATCATCAGCTCTTTGTTGTCGGTAAACTTGCTGTCGGTTGTCATATCCTTGACTGCATCCCTGCTGAAATAGCAGGAGTGTGCCTTCTCGCCGTGGATAACCAGCACTGCCGAGCGTATCTCATTGCTGTATTTCAAAATCGGCTGATTCATAAATGACATACAGCCAACACTGTTCCAGCCCTCGTTTGAGTTTAGCGAACGCTTGTGATAAGCTCTGCCCTTGTAGTATTCGCTGTAGTCCTTGACGAAGAACGGCATATCCTCAGGCACGGGAAGCTCCACGCAGCCGCCTCCACGGGAATATTCACCGCTTGCGTATTCGGCAGTACGCAAAGCATTCAGCGATTTCTTTTTTTCATAACGCTGTTCCTCGCTGTCCTCGCTGTCAAAATAACCGTTGGCATTCACTCTGGTCATATCGTACATAGTGGAAGCGACTGTCGCCTTGATTCGGGTATCAATAGCCGCAGCGTTGAGTGCCATACCGCCCCAGCCACAGATGCCGATAATTCCGATGCGGTCGGGATCCACCTTGTCGCAGTTGGAGAGGAAATCTACCGCCGCCTGAAAATCCTCGGTGTTGATATCGGGAGAAGCCATATATCTCGGCACTCCCCCACTCTCGCCGGTAAAGCTAGGATCAAAAGCAATTGTCAAAAATCCACGTTCCGCCATCGTTTGAGCATACAGCCCCGAACACTGCTCCTTGACCGCACCGAAGGGTCCGCATACTGCGATCGCAGGGAGCTTGCCCTCGGCGTTCTTCGGCACATACATATCTGCGGCGAGCGTGATCCCGTAGCGGTTGATAAAACTTACCTTGATGTGTTCGACCTTATCACTTTTAGGGAAGGTCTTATCCCATTCCTGTGTTAATACTAAATCTGCTGTTTTCATAATACTATTCACTCCCTATTGAAATTATGATTGTTGCATTACCGTTTGAGAGAAGCTCCCTCAATTGGTCCTCATTTTGATTTTTTATTTTACCAAGCATTGTGTATTCCCAGGTGTTTGAGCCGTAGAAAACAACCATCTGATTGCCGGAATAAAGAACAACATCTCCCGCTTCGGTAGTTATTCTTGTATCATTTCTCGGAAGACTCATACCGAGAGAGCCGACTTGTTCAAAGCCACCGTACATTGACATTTCAATAGTCATCGGATTTGTTTTGACAGCTTCTTTAAGTGTGGCGACAGATTCGTTATCCTCCCAATCAACATCAACCTGCTCACCGTTGATTGTCATTTGCAACTCTTTGCTTTCCGTATCGGCAGTCTTTATACCAAGCTCATCGATCCACTCTTTAACTGTCGCTTCGTCTGTACCTATTGCAAAGCGTCTGCCGTCCTTCCACTCGGCATTTGGTGCAAGCGAATGAAGATTTGTTGCACTGGATCCTATTCCGCTTGAACCTGATGTGCAGAACGGCACTATTTTCTTACCCGAAAAATCATAGCTTTCAAGGAAGGTATAGATGATTTTCGGTGCCTGACCGTGCCAAATCGGATAGCCGAGGAGAATCGTTTTATACTGCGAAATATTCTCAACCGAATTTGCGATCTTGGGACGTGCCATCGGGTCGCTCTGTTCCTTATCGGCTCGACAGTCGGTATAGTATGCTATATCCTCGTCAGTATACGGAACTGCGGCTTCTATCTCAAAAATATCAGCGTCCAGATAATCGGCGGCGTAGCCTGCAATCGGCTCTGTGTGACCTGTACACGAAAAGTACACCACCAGGGTATCCTTATCGGAAGCAGTCTGCTCTTGTTCTTCAACAGGGAATTTTTTGATCAGACCGACAAGCTTCTTTTGAATAAGAGTTGCATCTCTGATATTCAGTTTTTTGCCGTTTCTCACCATAGCCTGCTTCAGACTTTCGGCAGGGATCGTGATCAAAGCTGCTAAGTGCTTCTGTATTGTTGTTGCGTCTCTGATCGAAAGTACTCCGTCGCCGTCAGCATCGCCGAGGACATATCTTTCCGATGTAGTTTGTGTATCAACCTGTGCGTTAGCACAAGCTGACAAGGGTACTAAAATACAGAAAATCATAAAAAATGTAATCAGCTTTTTCATACTATCCTCCTTGCTCTGTATCAATGTTTTTTATAAACCTCGCAGGAACTCCTCCCACTATCGTATTTGCTTCTACATTTCTGTTCACTACCGCTCCGGCGGCGATAATCGCTCCGTCGCC
>CACYCD010000283.1 GCA_902772755.1 uncultured Ruminococcus sp. | reverse complement strand
GTTATCCTCCTCTGCGGTGCTACGGGTTCAGGTAAATCAACCACACTTTACGCCGCTTTGTCGGAGCTGAATACAGAAGATGTAAACATCATCACAGTTGAAAACCCTGTCGAAATGGCTATCCCCGGAATAACACAGGTAAATATCAATGAAAAAGCAGGTCTTACCTTTGCAAGCTCGCTGAGAGCTATTCTCCGTCAGGACCCTGATATTATAATGATAGGTGAGATTCGTGACCAGGAAACCGCCGATATCGCCACCCGTGCCGCTATCACAGGTCACTTGGTGCTTTCAACAATACATACCTATAACGCAGCCAGCTCGGTTGCCCGTCTTGTCGATATGGGTATTGAGCCGTATATGGTATCTTCCTCAATGCTGGGAGTTATAGCACAGAAGCTTGTCCGCCGTCTTTGCCCTGAATGCAAGCAGGCTTATTATGCAAACGAGGAAGAGCTGAGGATGCTTGACCTCCCGATAACCGAAAAGCTCCTGCTGTACAAACCCGGTCAGTGTGCCGCCTGCAATAACATAGGCTACAAGGGACGTATCGCTATACATGAGGTAATGCCCGTAACACGTGCGATAAAGAGTGCCGTAAACAAAGGTGCAGACACGGACGAGATCGAGAAGATCGCCAAGTCAGAGGGTATGATCAACCAGGCTGACAACCTCAAAAAACTGCTTTTTGACGGTATTATTTCATTTGAAACATATTATGATACCGTATGCGAAATCTATCAGGATGAATAAAGGAGAGAACAACTATGCAATTTGAAGATATGGTTCAGATGGCTGTGGACGAGGGTGCGTCCGATATACATCTGGCTGCCTATAACTATCCGTCATACAGAAAAAACGGTAGGATCGTCAACTATCCGGGTTGTCCCGTCCTTACAGAGGAGGATGTGCTTGGCTATATTGATGAAGTTCTTGAGCCTGCCGACTACCTTGATTTTACCAACACGGGCGACAAGGACGCAGCTTATCAGTTCCTTGATGTAGCCCGATTCAGAGTTAATGCGTTCAAGCAGCGTCACGGTGCCGCTCTTGTAATGCGTATCATCAAAATGCACCCGCCGAAGCTCTCACAGCTCAATTTGCCACAGTCGATATCAAAGATACTCAACCTCCAGGAGGGTCTTGTGCTTGTTACAGGTCCTACCGGTTCGGGTAAATCCACAACGCTTGCAGGTCTTATAAATGAAATAAACCACAGGGACAGCCTGCACATCATCACGATAGAAGACCCTGTTGAGTATATGCACGACCCTGCAAAGTGTATCATCAACCAGAGAGAGGTCGGCTCAGACAGTGAGACCTACTCCGCAGCTCTTAAATCCGCACTTCGTGAAGACCCCGATATCATCCTCATGGGTGAGATCCGTGATCTTGAGTCCATGTCCATCGCTCTCCGTGCAGCTGAAACAGGTCACCTTGTTTTCTCCACACTGCATACAGAGAGTGCCGCAAAAACTATTGACCGTCTTATAGATATGTACCCTGTTGAAAGACACAAGCAGGCACTCAGCCAGCTGTCAACAACGCTCAAAGCAGTTGTTTCCCAAAGACTTCTGCCCCGCTGTGATAAGCCCGGACGTATCGGTGCGTTTGAAATTATGTTTGTAAACACCGCTATAGCCAACCTTATCCGTGAAGACAAGATTCCGCAGATCGAGCAGATGATCGACCTTAACCAGGGTCAGGGTATGATAACCAGAAAGCTCAGTATAGAAAATCTCTACAAGCAGGGCTTTATCAGTAAGGAAACAATGGAAAAATACAGCTTTGATGTTGCTGAAAACGCAGCCCTCACGGGTGGCGGCGGAAACGGCAATATGCCCGGCACAGGCAGTGGTCCTGCCGGCTACAAGCCGGGCGGTTCTGCACCTCAGCGTCCTGCTTTTCAGCAGACAACGGGTGGTGGTCCCGCTGCATATATGAAGAACAGGAGGTAACAGACTTTGAAATTTACATACGTTGCGGTCAATAACAAGGGTCGTAAATACAAAAACGAGATGAACGCCAATTCCAAGGAAGAGGTCATTCAGAATCTTGAAGCAAGAGGTATGAAGGCTTTAAGCGTTACCGAGGTAAAGCTCACCGCAGCCCAGCAGGCAGAGGAGGATATACCCTTTTACAAAAGGGATCTCGGCGGCAACAAGGACGTGCATGACATAAAGATCAGCAACAAAAAGCTGCTTGCGTTTATGCACCAGATGGCATTGATGATCCGTTCGGGTATTTCGCTTTCTATCGCTATGGAGGTTCTCTGCGACTCTGAAAAAGACAAAAATATGATGAAGATACTGCAGGAGATCACCTCCAATCTTTACAACGGTATCACCCTGTCGCAGTCGCTGGCTTCCTTCAAGACCTTTCCCGAGGTTTATGTAAACATCATTCAGACCGGTGAAGCAAACGGTCGTCTTGATACAGCATTTGAAAAGTGCGTGGCACTTCTCAAAAAGAGTATGGCACTCAGGGGCAAGCTGGTCGGTGCTATGATCTATCCTATCTTCCTGCTTGTACTTACAGTCGCTCTTATCATTGTAATGAGTGTGGTCGTGCTTCCGTCGTTTAAGGATCTGTTCACAAGCTTCGGCTCGGATCTTCCTGCAATGACAAAGATCACTATGGGTATTTCAGACTTCCTTGTAGGTTACGGCTGGGTTCTGCTGATCATAGTTATTGTTTTGGGCGTTATTCTGAAGCTGCTCAATACTAAGTATGAGCCATTCAAAATGTGGTGGGCAACAGCACAGATGCAGATCCCGATCATCGGTGAGGTTTTAAGACTTAACCAGATCACACGTTTTGCAAATATGCTTGCAACACTTACAGAGTCAGGCGTAAATATCCTCAATTCTCTGGAGCTTTCACGTGACGTTGTATCAAACTACTACGTTGCCGACTGTCTTGATCAGATCATTGAGGACGTAAAGATCGGTACACCTATCAATGTCGCCATGTCACGTTATCCCAAGGCTTTTGACACGATGTTCGTATCAATGGTACGTGTCGGTGAAGAGTCCGGTATGCTCGGTGATTCCCTTATGAAAATGGCAGATATGTACGAAGAACAGGCAAACGATGCCACACAGCGTATGACAGACGCTATGACACCGCTTATGACGGTCATCATAGCAGGTGTTGTCGGTTTCGTTGTAATTTCTATCGTTCAGGCTATGTTCGGTATGTACGATGTAATCGGTGCTTAACCAAAGAGGTGAATTATTATGAATATAACAAGAATAAAGAACAACCTAAAGAACATTAATAGCAAAAAAGGAATTTCTCTTGTATTGGCAATAGCTCTGTGCATAGTACTTTGTTTGACGACCGCAACATTTATCTCAATTGCTCTGCTCCAGCAGAATGACACCGGCTCTGAGCTGAACACCAGACAGGCATATATCTCTACCAAGGGTTCAATTGAAACCGCTGAGGATCTTCTTGAAGAAAACATTATCAAAGCACCTGCATCGGCAGGCAAGGTACATTATGTTATGTACTATGACCTCACGGGCGATATGAAAGTAAAGCAGTTTGCTTCCGTAGATGATGCGAAACACTGGATCGAAAGCAATAAGGACGTTTACGAGATAATCGGAAACACCTACGTTACCGTTTCAAATGACGGAAGCGGTAACTGCCGTATCACTGCTGCCGGCAGCGAGAGCAAGTATGCAGGCACAAACGGTGAGAGCAGAGAGAGAAAGCTGTCAAAGTCTTTTAAATCTGTTGAAGAAGCTAAGATAGAGGAAACAGCAGGTTCAAGCCTTAAGTTTACGGTCAACCCTCCCAAGGACGCTGTTCCTCCGTCAAAGGGTACAAACTTCCTCGCCGTTGGAATGCAGACCAACTATTCACTGCTCTATTCCTACAAGAATAATCAAGCATCGGTATGGTCTTTGGGCGGTCAGTACAATCTGAATAACGACGGTAATTCCAGCGTGCCTATAATGATACTCAACAAACAGGCTGACGAGAATTATACGGATAACGGCAATGTTTTGATAAATTCCCAGATGCCGATAGTTTTCAACTATTGTGTAAAGAATGATACCGATCAAAACAGGAGTAATTTTACCGCATTTGATACAGGCATTTATTTCCTTGGCATGATGTCGGAGAAAAATTCGGACTATGCAAACCAGTTGCAATGGGCATCATTCTATACCAACAACAATGCCTATGCTGCACAGTTTAACTGCTCATATATGGTAATAAACCACGATATGTACTGCAGAAAGCCGACTCAAAGTAAGCCCTACGGACTGAAGATGTCTTATGCAGGCACAAAGAACAAGGGCTATGCCTGCCTTTACATAACAAATACTTATGGTGTAGCCTTCAAGACCTATGATGAAAACTGCCACTGTATAAACGGCTTCAGATTAAACCCAGGCATGTACCTCATTCCTAACGGAAAGAATATTTTTGAATACTCAAGCTCTTATCAGCCGACAAAGGTTTCCAACGAAGATGCCACTGCCGCTGAATATAATATGAATAAAAATGAGGTGCAAGAAGTTCTCAAGCTGAATGCCCATGCAGGCTATGAGAACCAAACGGACAAAACCCGTGTTATATCGGGAATTGCTCCGGTGTGCTTCCTCAAAGCAGACGGAAAGTGTGAGTCAACAAGCAACAAGGTATTCGGCAATGTAACGGCAAGCACTGCTTATCAGGGCTGGAAGGATTATGATATCTACTGTGCTCCCAACTGGATGCCCGAGGTTGCAGGGCAGTATCACTGGTACTGTGGCAGCAAGAGTGCATCAACAGGCGGTCTTAACTTCCTTTGGTACAGTGTAAAGGATATGCCAATCAATAATGATATAAAGCTCAATATGCACAGCAGCAACATTGTACTTTCCATTGGACCGTCAACGGAAGAAAGAGTAGGAAAACGCAACAGAGCCGGCGGTTCGGGAACGATGATGACCTCAATAAATAAGAATGATTCAACGTCCCTGAGCGATGTCCACACAAGCAGCAATGTTGTAAAGGGTTATAAGAATGCAGAGTGGTGGCTGAAACCATACTGGGGAGAGTCCGGCTTTACTATCAATGTAAAGAATAAATTTATTGTCTGGTATGACAGCAATAATGACGGCACTCCAGACAAGCACTATGAGGTGCAAAACGGCGAGTACACGATCGACGGCTCCGGCGACACAGCGGCTTATGTGACAAACGGAATCAACCTGCTTTCCGCAGAAGGAGAGAAATTCTTTAAAGAAGCCGGCGGTCAGGCAGAAGAGCAGAGTACAGCAAGTGACGGCTGGGTGGATAGCTCATACAAGATCAAAACAGGCAAACCGGCTGACAAGAGCAGTAAGGTAGTCAAGTTCACAGCTAAATCAGGCAGTCTTGCCTCCGGTTATACCTACAAGGCTAAGTCCATTCTTGCAGACTTTTCCGCAATGTCTGTTCTTGAGACCAACAATGCAACATTCCAGGCAAATTACATCGAGATAAATGCCAATAGGCTCCAGGGCAACAACTTTAATATTGATACACATTCCGGTCAGGGTTCCGGTCAGACATACGATTTGATCGGTACAAGCGGTCAGATAAAGGGAAATCTGGTTTACTTTGCCAAAGATACCGAGCTGAAAATAACAGGTGTTGAGGACGTAATCACCATCAAAAAAGGATATTACCTCTTTGCATGTGATAGTGGATCAACAAATATCCTCAGCAAGAGTCTTTGGACTTCAACCTCAACCAATATTTATCGTTTTGATGGTACAGGCGACAGCGTTGTTCCCCAAAAGGTTGTACTGAAAATTGAGCAAAAAACACAATTCTCCGGAGGATACTATTGATGAATAAAAAAGCGATTTCTTTTAAAAGTAAAAGAGGTATGTCGCTTGTTGAGCTGCTTTGTGCTATTGTTATCATGGCGATAGTGGTATCCTGCACGGCTACAGGTCTTGCTGTAAGCTATCGCTCGATACTGCTCAACGGCGAGCATGACAAGGCATCTGCCAGAGCTCAGGAGTATTGTGATGTTCTGATGACAGCTATTCAGAACACCCCTTCAAATGAGCCGGGCAGTACTACAGATCCCACAGAACAGGCAAAAAATAAACTGTTTGCCAAAGACGGAGTAGTCGATCCCAAGCACGAATTGAAGACCGAGGTTTGGAATAATGTGGCAGGTGTCTGCAACAGAACTACTCCTACCGATAATTTTGACCAGATAAGGGACTCAGAGGTTGACTCCCGAGAATGGGCACACAACGATGTTTACTTTTATATCAAGACCAAGGGTACACACGGCAAGTATATCGACTACGAGGTAAAGGTGTTTGTTACCTACGGCGGTGCGGCAGATGAGATCACGGGTGCAACTGTAAAGGAAGGTAAGGTAACAACCTGCAAGGGCACAGTGACCAAGTATGTCAAAGAGCCGTAAGAGGAGGAAAGTATGAATATCAAAAAATACATAAAAAATTCTCCTCGCAAGATAAGAGGAAAAAAGTCAGGTGCAACACTGATTGAGCTTATTGCGGTCGTTGCAATACTTGCGTTCATCTCTACCTCCTGCGTATCTGCCATGTTTGGAATGGTGAGTGTCGCAAAAGAGGGTCAGAGGATCTCCCAAGCGGAGCGTACCTGTGCTATCCTCAATGATGAATTTTCCATCTACGGCAACACGGCAACTTATATGGAGGCGTACCCCGCTATGCCTGCATTACAGGCATACAACCCCACCTCCGCAGTTGCAGGCTTTAAGGACGGCACAGCCTCCACAGATAAGCTGTTTGTTGACTACTTCATCTGTGCAGACACGGAAAACGACAACACAATTATCTTCAAAAAGTTTGTAGCAAATGCCATCGGCGGTAACAGCACAGTGAATATCACCAGAGTTGACGGCATAAACAGCGTTACCTTTGAGTTGAAAAAGCTGGAGCTGAACACTGCGGCAGGCGACTACAAGTATCTCTTTGAATACACTATCAACACACAGTATAAATTTACCATTACCAGCGGTGTAATGCTCAACAATACCGACAATTCTTATGCAATACCCTCGTTGGGCGGTGCAACGGGAGATACCTTCACCGTATACACCAAGGGTTCACCCGAATACAATGACGGCACAGGTGCAAATCCCTCCGGCAAAAACTCTACAAACGTTCTGCGTATCCGCACAACTAACAGAGAGCTGTCTGAGATGCCCGAGGCTGACGTCATAGCGGCAGGTCCTATCACGAGTTCAAGCTCGGCGATCAGCATTCCTCCGCTTCTCCCGTCAAGCTCATCAAGCACTGTATCCGGCGGCGGTTCAAGCTCATCAACGGCAAGCCCATCGTCATCAAGCTCTTCTTCAAGCTCGTCACCATCCAGCTCGTCATCATCAAGCTCGTCAAGCTCCTCGGGCGGCGGTGGCGGCGGCGGTTCAAGCTCGTCATCATCAAGCTCGTCAAGTTCCTCAGGCGGCGGATCGATCATCTCCGAGTCAAGCAGCAGCTCATCGAGCAGCTCTTCGAGCGTTACCGGCACAAGAAAGGTCGTTTTGACAAACAACAAGAACTGGTCAAATGTTTACTGTTACTATTTCAGAAAAGAAGGCGACGTAATAAAGGACACATTTGGTAAAGAATGGCCGGGTATTTCAATGACAAAGAACGGTCAAAACCAGTTCAGTGAGGATCTGTATGAGATTACAATTCCCGCTTCGGCAAACTATGTAATTTTCAATGACAACAATGGCACGCAGACGATTGATATCCCCATAACATCAAGCAACATTGATGTACCCATCAAATTCTATATTTCGGATACACAGACCAATGGAAAGTACCACGTTGGTACATGGAGTTAATCCCATAAACAGTCCGGCTATGCCGGCTGATATACAAACCCAAGAGGCAGCACCAAAAGTGCTGCCTCGAATTTCTGCCAAGCCACAAAAAACCACCTCTGAGCTTAACTCTCAGGGGTGGTTTTTTTATCCTCTTTCTTTTTTGGTGCGGTGCGTTTGGTGATTTGCAGACCCTCGTATTTCAGGCGGAAGGTGAACTTTCCGATAAACTCATATCCGCAGCTTGTGCAGGCAAAATCCGCTTTGAAATGTCGGTTTTTACAGCCCCAGACGGATTTGCGTATCGCCGGTCTGCCACATTTGGGACAGTCAAAAATCATTTTTGTTCTGTCGACCAGCGGATTTTGCAGGTCGGTGATATATGTAGTGCGGAACGACATTTTGCGGTAAAACTCAGCGTCACACATTTCGATATACTCAGAAATCTTTTCCGCATCGAAAAGCTTTGTGAAGCACACGGCGGAAAGCTCTGCGTCATCGCCGGCACGGTGAAGCTCGTATTTGTCGGTGTCGATGCTCAACGCTTCGGCACAGGTCAAAAGCCCCATCTGCTTGCTTTTGTCATAGATACCAAGCATATCGGCACAGTAGGTTTGGAGGTCACAGTATCTTACCAGAAAGCTAACGTTACTGCTCTTTGCATAGTATTCAAAGTTTTCCATCAGTGCATGGATATCACTCTGCCCCCAGGTGAGTATTACGCTGTCCGCAGCAAATTTGCCAAACTTAGAGGCAACGTGCATAAAGGTGTTGTTTGCCGTTTCCAGTTCCTCACGGGTGATGTGAGTAAGCTCCGAGATTTTTCCGCTGAGTCTTTTCCCGATTTGCGGAGTAACAAGCATAGAAAACCTATCGGTAATATTGAGTGAGTCGTCAAGCTTTACCGCACCAAATTCAATTATTTCATTTATAAATCTGCGTTCCTTTTTGCTGAACGCACCGTTCCATTCAAGGTCGAGGATCACATAAGTCATTATTTTTTTCGTGCCGCATTCTTTGCCCTCTGTTCTCTGCCGAGGATAGTTTTTCTCATTCTGATATTGTGCGGTGTTACCTCCACCAGCTCGTCATCGCTGATAAATTCCAGGCACTGTTCAAGCGACATAATTGAGGGCGGAGTTAGCTTCAGAGCGTCATCAGAGCCTGACGCACGTGTATTTGTCATATGTTTTTTCTTGCAAACATTTACTACTAAATCTTCTGCCTTCGGTGACGCACCCACAATCATTCCCTCGTATACGGGAGTGCCTGCACCTATAAACAGCCTGCCCCTCTCCTGAGCGGCGTTAAGTCCGTAAGCCACAGCATCGCCTGTTTCCCAAGCGATAAGCGACCCTTGGTGACGTGTTACTATATCACCCTTCCACGGCTCATAGCCGTCAAAGACATGATTCATTATTCCGTTGCCGTTAGTATCTGTCAAAAATTCGGGACGGTAGCCCATAAGTCCTCTTGACGGGATACGGAACTCGATGTGTGTTGTTCCGCTTCCGTTTACATCCATATTTACCAATTCAGCTTTTCTTGAACCAAGCTTTTCCATTACAGGACCGACATATTCATCGGGAACTTCGATCATAAGCACTTCTACAGGCTCACACAGCTGACCGTCTATCTCCTTTGTGATGACCTGCGGACGTGATACCTGAAATTCATAGTCCTGCCTTCTCATAGTCTCAATGAGGATAGACAGGTGCAATTCACCTCTGCCGCTGACCTTGAAGGTATCGGCAGAGTCGGTTTCTTCCACTCTGAGGGCTACGTTGGTTTCTATCTCCTTGAAAAGTCTGTCACGCAGATTTCTGGAGGTGACGTACTTTCCGTCCTGCCCTGCAAAGGGTGAATTGTTCACCAGAAAATTCATGGAAACAGTCGGCTCGTCTATCTTGATAAAGGGGAGAGGCTCAACATTTTCATAGGAGCAGAGCGTGTCACCGATGTTGATGGCGGCAACACCGCTGATGCAGACTATCTCTCCGACTGAGGCGGTGTCGGTTTCGGCACGCTTCAAGCCCTCGTAGGTGTACAGCTTCTGTATCTTGACATTTTTCCTGCTTCCGTCCATACCGCACAGGACTGCACCCTGTCCGTTTTTAGCCGTACCTCTGACAACTCTGCCGACACCTATTCTGCCCACATAGTCATCATAATCAATGTTGGAAATGAGTATCTGCAAGCCGCCGTCGGGGTCGCCCTTGGGTGCAGGTATTTCCTCAACGATCTTTTCAAACAGAGGCTCCATACTGTCGCTGGGTACATCGGGGTCAAGCGTGGCATAGCCCGACTTTGCGGAGGTGTACACGATGGGAAACTCCAACTGGTCATCATCAGCCATAAGCTCGATAAAGAGATCAAGCACTTCATCAATGACTTCCTCGGGACGGGCACCGTCACGGTCTATCTTGTTCACAACAACAAGCGGTCTTTTTTTCAGATCAAGTGCTTTTTTCAGCACAAATCTTGTCTGTGGCATACAGCCCTCGAAGGCATCGACAACAAGCAGAACGCCGTCTACCATTTGCAGGATACGCTCCACTTCACCGCCGAAATCGGCGTGACCGGGTGTGTCAACGATGTTTATTTTGGTATCCTTGTACATAACCGAGGTGGTCTTGGAAAGAATTGTGATACCTCGCTCACGCTCCAGATCGTTGCTATCCATAACCCTCTCGGCAACGACCTCGTTGCTTCTGAAGGTACCGCTCTGCTTTAAAAGCTCGTCAACAAGGGTGGTTTTTCCGTGGTCAACATGTGCAATGATTGCGATATTTCTCAAATTCTTCCGTGTTTCCATTCTACCATATCCTTATCATAAATGTTCGTATTTTCTTATCTATACATTATATCACATATTATTTTGGAATACAATTACTTTGTATATAACTGTTAATATGCAAAAAAATCGCACCGATGTTCCACGATATTTGGATAGTAATTGACGAAATACAAGGAAATTAAACATTGATTAAGAGCCGAAAATGTAGTATAATATATTGTATATATATTTATATATAGAAACGCAATGAAAGAAGGAGAAGTAATTATGGGTTTGACACTTGCAGAAAAAATCATCAAAGAACACATAGTTGACGGTGATATGGTCAAAGGTACCGACATCGGACTCAGGATAGACCAGACACTCACCCAGGACGCAACAGGCACAATGGCATACCTTGAATTTGAGGCAATGGGTGTGCCGAGGGTCAAGACAGAGAGATCTGTGGCTTACATTGACCACAACACGCTTCAAACAGGCTTTGAAAATGCGGACGACCATCGTTTTATTCAGTCTGTGTGCAAAAAGCACGGTATATATTTTTCCAAGCCCGGCAACGGAATTTGTCATCAGGTTCACCTTGAACGCTTTGGAAAGCCCGGCAAGACCCTCATCGGCTCGGACTCCCACACCCCCACGGGCGGCGGAATCGGTATGCTGGCTATGGGTGCCGGCGGTCTTGATGTTGCAGTTGCCATGGGCGGCGGTGCATATTACATCACTATGCCTAAGATGGTAAGGGTAAACCTCACAGGCAAGCTCAACCCATGGGTGGCTGCAAAGGATATCATTCTTGAAGTTCTCCGCATTATGTCAGTTAAGGGCGGAGTTGGCAAGATCGTTGAGTACGGCGGAGAGGGTGTTAAGACACTGTCCGTTCCCGAGAGAGCCACTATTACCAATATGGGTGCTGAGCTGGGTGCTACCACCTCGATCTTCCCCTCGGACGAGCTTACACTGGAATTTCTCACCGCACAGGGCAGAGCAGAGGACTGGATAGAATTGAAGCCCGATGCCGATGCTGTCTACGATGAGGTCATAGAGATAGACCTCAGCACACTAAAGCCGATGGCAGCTTGTCCGCACTCACCCGACAACATTAAGACTATAGAGAGTCTTGCAGGTCAGAAGGTAGATCAGGTCTGCATTGGTTCATGCACAAACTCCTCATACAGAGATCTTATGACAGTTGCCCACATCTTGAAGGGTAAGACCATAGCAGAGAATGTTTCTCTTGCAATCGCTCCGGGTTCAAAGCAGGTGTTCAATATGCTTGCCCTCAACGGTGCTTTGGGCGACCTTATCGCCGCCGGTGCAAGAATACTTGAATCAGCCTGCGGTCCCTGCATCGGTATGGGTCAGTCCCCCAATTCAAAGGGTATTTCACTGAGAACCTTCAACCGTAACTTCCTCGGACGTTCGGGAACAAAGGACGGACAGGTCTATCTTGTTTCACCCGAAACAGCTGCCGCTTCTGCACTCACAGGCGTATTTACCGACCCCACGACCCTCGGCAAGGGCTACGAGGTGGAGATGCCCGAGAAATTCCTCATCAACGACAATATGGTCATTGCACCTGCTTCGGTTGAAGAGATGGATAATATTGAAGTCCTCAGGGGTCCCAACATCAAGCCCTTCCCCGAAACATCACCGCTTGAGGATACTATCAATGCCACCTGTGCATTGAAGGTTGAGGATAACATCACCACCGATCACATTATGCCTGCCGGTGCAAAGATCCTTCCCCTGCGTTCAAATATTCCTGCTATCTCACAGCACTGCTTTACCGTTTGTGACCCCGATTTCCCCGCAAGGGCAAAGTCACTGGGTTCATCTGTCATTGTAGGCGGTGCAAACTACGGACAGGGTTCTTCAAGAGAGCATGCCGCACTCGCTCCGCTCTATCTCGGAGTAAAGGCTGTGCTTGTAAAATCCTTTGCAAGAATACACCGTGCAAACCTGATAAATGCAGGTATTCTGCCTCTTGAATTTGTAAACGAAGCTGACTACGACAAAATTTCCCTCGGCGATGAGCTTGTTCTTCCCGATATCAAGAAGATCGTTGAGAGCGGAAAGGATGTTCTTATCATCAACAAAACTACAGGTGAGGATATTCTTGCAAAGTGTGAGCTGACAGACAGGACAAAAGCAATTATCATTGCAGGCGGTCTGCTCAACTACACAAAAGAGAACAGCTGACAGGAGGACATAGATATGGCAAAGATACGAATGACTACACCGCTGGTTGAGATGGATGGCGACGAGATGACAAGGATCATCTGGAAGATGATCAAGGATATCCTCATTACCCCATACGTTGACCTCAAAACCGAGTATTATGACCTCGGTCTTGAAAACAGAAACGCTACAGACGATCAAGTCACGGTGGCTTCGGCTGAGGCTACAAAGAAATACGGCGTTGCCGTTAAGTGTGCAACCATCACACCCAATGCAGCCAGAATGACAGAGTACAATCTGAAAGAGATGTGGAAATCCCCCAACGGCACAATAAGAGCCATTCTTGACGGAACAGTTTTTCGCTCGCCGATCACCGTCAAGGGAATTACCCCCTATATCCCCACATGGAAAAAGCCGATCACAATAGCAAGACACGCATACGGCGATGTGTATAAAAACACGGAGATGATCGTAGAAGCCGGCTCAAAGGCTGAGCTGCTGGTTACAAAGGCTGACGGCACTACCGAGACCGCACTTATCCACGATTTCAAGGGAAACGGCATAATTCAGGGTATGCACAATCTTGATGCTTCGATTTCCTCCTTTGCAAGAGCTTGCTTCAACTATGCACTTGATCTGAAGCAGGATATCTGGTTTGCTACCAAGGATACCATCAGCAAAAAGTATGACCATACGTTCAAGGATATCTTTCAGGAGATATTCGACAGCGAGTACAAGGAGAAGTTTGAGCAGGCAGGTATTGAGTACTTCTACACTCTCATTGATGATGCAGTAGCCAGGGTAGTACGCTCCGAGGGCGGCTATATTTGGGCGTGCAAGAATTACGACGGCGATGTTATGAGCGATATGATCGCAACAGCCTTCGGTTCGCTTGCTATGATGACCTCGGTTCTGGTTTCTCCCGACGGGATATACGAGTATGAGGCAGCACACGGCACGGTACAGCGTCACTACTATAAGCATTTGAAGGGTGAAGAAACATCTACCAACAGCGTTGCCACTCTGTTTGCGTGGACAGGTGCTCTTCGCAAGCGTGGCGAGCTGGACGGCATAGCAGAGCTGTGCGACTTTGCGGACAAGCTGGAAAAAGCTGCCGTAAAGACAATTGAGGACGGAATAATGACGGGCGATCTCTATCTGCTGTCAACGCTTGAAAACAAGCAGAAGGTCAATACCGAACAGTTCCTCCTTGCCGTAAACGAAAATCTCAGGGCTTCTCTTGTATAATTTGTATATAAATGGAACAGAATTGTTAGTGCATTACCAACATAATAAATCGGATTGCTTTGTATAAATTGATAAATCCGTTGTCACATTATACAAAGATAAGATTTTTGAACAAAAAGGCTTGATTTTTGATCCGATTGTTGCTATAATATAAACAACTTAAGAATAAATTATGAACGAGTTACTTAAGTTACATTTCTTGTTTTGCTAAGTTCCTACTTTATGTTGTTTTGTTATATTTCATAATGTTCTTTTTTCCGGAGTTTATCCCCTCTCACGAGGGGATATTTTCCGTTTAAAGCGGTAAAGTCGGCTTGTAAATTTTTTGTTAAAGTTCTTAAATTTCTGTAATATCATTAAAACTTCGTTTAATTGTGGTAAAATAATGCTTGGTGGATAAGAAGTGAAAAGGTTTATTTGTATAACGTTTTCAGCTCCTGAGTGTATTTCAGTCTTGGATTTTCGGAGGTGTTTCCCGATGAAAAAGGTGATCACTGTTTTATTGGTATTGGCAGTGTTGGTTGCATCTGCGTTTTCTGTTTATGCAGACGAATCAAGTGACGGCAAAATAAACAGTTGGAGATACTCAAACGGTCAGTTGCGTAAGACCGCACCCTCCGCAAGCGGAGCTTCCAATGCTTGGGAGTGGACTGACGAAGGATTTGTAAACGACAGAAACGAGCTTATCGACGAGGCAACGATGAAGGGTGTTGATGTCAGTGTCTGGAACGGTCTGATAGATTGGGAGAAGGTCGCAGAGACCGATGTTGACTATGCCATAATCAGAATAGGCTTCGGCAGCGATTACCTCTCGCAGGACGACATATATGCAGAACGAAACATCAGAGGCTGTGTTGAAAACGGTATTCCGTTTGGAGTATACCTCTATTCCTATGCCGAGAATACAGAGATGGCAAAATCGGAAGCGGAGCATACTATCAGAGTGCTGAAAACCGTACATGATAATATATCTGCGGAGGTAGGCGAGTATGATCTGAATTTCCCCGTATTCTATGATATGGAGGACGAGCGTGTGCAGGCGGGTCTCAGCCCGGCAAGATTGGGAGAGATGGCAAAGGCTTACTGCACTGCGATAAGGAAAAACGGCTACAAGGTGGGTATCTATGCCAATCTCTACTGGTGGAACAACCACCTGACAGCCCCGTATTTTTCTACAGATTACCTGTGCAGATGGGTCGCTCAGTACAATTCCTATTGTACATACACGGATACCTACGATATGTGGCAGTGTACCGACTCGGGCTATGTCTACGGCATAGGCTCGGGCGTGGATTTGAATTTCTGGTACAATGACTACATCACAAATGAAGATTATGCCAGAAACACGGGTATTCAGCTTGACAAAAAATCACTTGTGATAAACAGAAAGCAGAGCGATGAAAAAGCTCGGCTGACAGCAACGGTTTTCTCGGCGGCAGGGGACAACTCCGTGACCTGGACTTCCGATAACGAGAAAACAGCCACCGTAAACAAAAACGGTGTGATAACCGCCAAAAAACGTGGTAAGTGCAACATAATTGCGACTATGAACGATGGTTCGGGCAAAACGGCAAAGTGCAGCATTACGGTAAATCAGCTTGTTACAAAGATAACC
>CACYCD010000282.1 GCA_902772755.1 uncultured Ruminococcus sp. | reverse complement strand
TAGGCTTTCACAAGTCGGCGTGTGTACAGATCAAGCACCAGATCACACAGCTCAGAGGGTGTTTTGCGAGAAATAAAGAAGAAATCAGAGTCAGCAGAAGAAATATTGGGAAGCCTTCCTTCTACGATAGAGTGAGCGTTAGTTACTATCATACTTTCCATTGATTGGCGGAATATCTCGGTAAGCTCGATACAGGGCAGCTTTTGAGAGGATATGAGGTCATCCAAAATATTGCCCGGTCCTACAGAGGGGAGCTGATTGCTGTCGCCTACCAGAATGATACGTGTACCCAGTTGGACAGCTTCGATCAGGCTTGCAAACAGCTTTGCATCTACCATAGAAACCTCGTCAACTATCAGAGTATCACATTTCAGTCGGTTTTTTTCATTTCTTTTGAATATTTGATTATCCTCCGAATCGAATGCAACCTCAAGCAGACGGTGGATAGTCTTTGCTTCTTTGCCTGTTACCTCGCTCATTCTTCTGGAAGCCCGTCCTGTGGGAGCGGTAAGCATTACCTCCTGACCGTTTTTTTCAAGCAGCTTTATTATAGCATTCAGAGTGGTAGTTTTTCCTGTTCCGGGACCACCTGTTAAAATCAAAAATCCCTTTTCCATAGCGGAGCGTATAGCTTCTTTTTGTTTTTCCGCATAAGAAACATTCTCTTCTTTTTCGATTTCGCAAATTAGCTCATCGGTGTTTGAATACGCAGCCGCAGGAAAGCTCTGCAACAGCTCCAGCTCTGCAGCTATGTACTTTTCGGCTTTGTGGTACTCAGGCAGAAATATGAATTCACGTTCATCAAAAACCTCACTGTACAGGGAGCGGTCAAATATCATATCCTCAATTACTTCCGAAACAGTATCCTCCTTGACCCTCAAAAAACCCGAGGTTGTACGGGTCAGACTGTCCTTGGGCAGGCAGGTATGCCCGTTTGCGGTATTGTGATTCAGGATATATACCGCACCTGCACGCAGTCTGTAGGGATTGTCAATGGATTTGCCCTGTTTTTTTGCGATAAGATCCACTGTTTCAAAGGGAATATTCAGCCCAAGGCTGCAGAGGATATACGGATTTTCCCTGATAAGCTCAAGACACCCTCCGCCCATTCGCTTGAACACATTGGCTGATACCCCTGCCGGAATGTTGAACCCGTTCAGAAATATCATCAGCTCCCGCACTCCTAAATTTTGTTTCAGCTGTGCGGAGATATCCTTTGCTTTATCAATTGAAATACCTTTCAGTCCGGCAACACGCTCAGGCTCATTTTCAAGCACTTCAAGTGTATTTTCGCCAAATTCCTTTACAAGCCGAGAGGCTGTCGCAGCTCCTACTCCACGAATTGCACCCGAAGACAGGTATTTCAAAATTCCGTGTACGGTAGCAGGGATAGTTTGTTCATAGGTTTCCACAGAAAACTGCACTCCATAGGTGGGATGGCTTTTATAATAGCCGTACAGCCTCACCTCAGTTCCGGGTTCAAGCGAGGGCATAACGCCGGTGGCGGTTATCAGCTTGCTGTCGTCACCGCTCTCTGCACTGATCGTCAGTACGGTGTAGTCATTTGAATCATTTCTATAAATTATCTCTTCAATTGTTCCTGTAATTTGCAAAAGCTCATTGTTATCCATAGCTATGATTATAACACTTAAATCGGAAATTTACAATCCTTTTTACGGCACAGTTCTATCTCGGGATATCCGGATATCATAGTTTCTATATCCTCAATTGCTTCATCGGAAAAATCAGCCGTTACAATAAGTATCTTATCGGGTGAAAAATGACTCCACCTGATATTTTCTATTATCCCACGCACTGCAAGCTCACAGCAGTCTTCATCTTCGATAAAAGCAGTCAGGGTCGTAGCGGTGGTTTTGCAGGAGGTAAGACGGCAGATAACAGCTCCGATAAGCTCGCTGAGTCCCAGAACGGCAAGCAGTGCCGTCACTACATACAGTACAGTCATAATAACATCGCCTCTTTGTAAATAATATGCAAAAAATTCATATATGCCCTGAATAAAAAAACTATAATTACAAAGAATAATAGAGCAACGAGGTTGCAATTATTGATGAGGTGAATAATTATGGACAAAAAGCATAAGAACAGCTCGATAAGATGTACAGTTGACTCCTGCAAGTATCACAACTGTGACGAAAACTACTGCTCACTCCGTGAGATATCCGTAGGTACTCACGAGCCACACCCCAGCGAGTGCAGATGTGTAGACTGCGAGAGCTTTTGTGCCAAGTAAGCTTCCTTGAACCGCAGACGGCAGGGTCTTAGACTCTGCCGTTTTTCGGGGCTTGTAAACAGCTAAGTTCTGTGCTATAATCATCTGGGTGATGATGATTATGAAGGTCAGTAATGTACAAAACCTTTTGAAAGCATTGAACGAGAATGAAACCGAGATCGAGCTTCACGGGGATTTTTCCGAGTCTGTCATAAAAGCCGGACTAAGCTCCTCAGTGCTTTATGCAGCAGGTATGACAGCAATAATAGCTTTTTCCGCATCGATTATTTTGGGAATACTGTATCTTATCATAAAAATCAGATTTTTGATGCTTGCTTCGATCGTACTTGTTTTGGCTTGTGTTTTTGCAGGTGCTACTCTGATTACAATGATATTGACGCAAAAAATTTCACTGCCACTTTCTCTGAAGCTGAGAAAATACTCAATAAATAAGCACAACGACCTTGTCGTGCTTAAATTGAAGTCAGATCATTGATGACCTCTCCTGCAATGATCAGTCCTGCAACTGACGGTACAAAAGCAGTACTGCCGGGTGCAGACCGTCCTGCCGTTCCCTTGGTTTCAAGCGGAATACCCTTGGGAGTAAGAGGTTTTTCCTGAGAATAGACTACCTTCAATTTTTTTACGCCTCGTTTTTTTAGCTCTGTTCTCATAACCCTTGCAAGCGGACAAACAGAGGTTTTGTAAATATCCTCCACCATAAAGCCCGCAGGGCTTTTTTTGTTGCCTGCACCCATTGAAGAAATTATCGGCACACCTGCTTTCTGTGCCTGCAGGATAAGCTCTATTTTTCCCTTGACCGTGTCTATAGCATCGACTACATAATCGTAAGCAGAAAAATCAAATATGCTTGCGGTCGCTTCGGTATAGAATATCCTGAACTCATTTATAATTATGTCCGGATTTATGTCCCTGCATCGCTCTGCCATAACCTCGGTTTTATATCTTCCTATTGTGCTTTGTGTGGCGATTATCTGTCGGTTTATATTTGTGAGGGCAACCGTGTCACTGTCAATCAGATCTATCGCACCCACTCCGCTTCTTGCAAGTGCTTCAACCGTGTGACCGCCTACTCCGCCTATCCCGAAAACCGCCACACGGGAACGGGCGAGCTTCTGCATCGCTTCTTCACCGTAAAGCAGTTCAGTTCTTGAAAATCTGTTCAGCATCTCAATCCTCCAAAATACTATTAAGGTGTATTTTTATTATCCTATAAAATCAGACAAAATGCAATAGGCAGACCAAGTATTTCTCGGTCTGCCGTATATAAACAAGCCATAAGGCTTTTTAGGGGGGTTATTTTACAGCGTCAAACGCTTCCTGTAGATCATAGATGATATCGTCAATGTGTTCTGTTCCTATTGACAGTCTTATTGTATTGGGCTTGATTCCCTGTTCGTCAAGCTCATCGGAGCTAAGCTGAGAATGTGTGGTGGAAGCAGGGTGTATAGCCAGCGACTTGACATCAGCAACATTTGCCAGCAGTGAGAATATCTGCAAATGGTCAATAAAGTTCTTTGCCGTCTCTTCCTCTTCCTTGATCTCAAAGGTGAAGATAGAGCCTCCGCCGTTGGGGAAATACTTTTTATAAAGCTGCTGATATGGTGAATCAGGCAGGGAAGGATGGTTGACTTTTTCAACCTGCGGATGATTTGACAGGAACTCAACCACCTTCTCGGTGTTCTCTGCGTGACGTTCTACTCTCAGTGAGAGAGTTTCCAGTCCCTGCAAAAAGATAAACGCATGGAACGGTGAGAGTGTCGAGCCTGTATCTCTGAGGAGTACGGCTCTGATAAAGGTGACAAAGGAAGCACCCGGAGCGGCTTCGGTAAATACAGCTCCGTGATAGGAGGGGTTCGGCTTGGCAAGCTGTGGGAATTTGCCCGAGGCTGACCAGTCAAATTTTCCGCTTTCGATGATAACACCGCCGATAGCAGTACCGTGACCTCCGATGAATTTGGTTGCGGAGTGAACCACTATATCTGCACCGTGCTCAATGGGTCTGAGCAGATATGGTGTTGCAAACGTGCTGTCAACCACCAGCGGTATGCCGTGTGAGTGTGCAAGCTTCGCAAGCTCTTCAATGTCTATAACATTGGAGTTGGGATTTCCAAGGCTTTCTATATAAATAGCCTTTGTATTGTCGTCAATTGCAGCTGCAAATGATGACAGGTCATCAGGGTCAACAAATGAGGTTGTCACTCCGTAGGTCGGCAGGGTGTGTGCCAATAGGTTGTAAGTACCGCCGTAAATCGTCTTGGCGGCAACGATATTGTCGCCTGCTTTGGTAAGTGCCTGAATTGTGTATGTGACAGCGGCAGCACCGGAAGCCACTGCCAATGCAGCCGAGCCTCCCTCAAGTGCGGCGATACGTTTTTCAAAAACGTCCTGTGTCGGATTGGTCAGTCTGCCGTAGATGTTGCCTGCATCTCTGAGTGCGAAGCGGTCTGCAGCGTGTTGGCTGTTATGGAAAACATAAGAAGATGTCGCATAGATCGGCACTGCTCTTGCATCGGTGGTGGGGTCTGCCTCTTCCTGTCCAACATGAAGCTGGAGTGTTTCAAATCTCAAATTTCTTTCATTTAACTTGCTCATTAAAAATACCTCTTTTCAAAATAATAATTTGTTTTGTTGTAGAAACGTCATTTAGAAAAAGAAATATTACATTCGTCCAAACCTGAAATTCGCTCTAAGGAGCTTTTCAAAGATAAGTTTCATAAGTTCCTCCTAAAACCCAGTAATCATATAGGTTTACCGTGCTTATAATATACCACAACAATTCCTATTTGTCAAGTAGGTTTTTAAAAATTTTCTAAAAAATATAAAAACAGCCATAACGAACGTTTGTAACCTCGTTATGGCATTATAAAACATATTATATGTATTGGTTACCAATCAAGGAGTTTATCTCCCTTTACCAAATAAGCTCTGTCCGATATTTCCGCAAGGGGAGAGTCACAGTAGCTGTCGCTGTAAAAATTGTCGATTTTTCCATTGGGGAACATCTCATAGAATCTCCGTACTTTTTCTGTGTCACGGCAGTTGATTCCGGTGTATTTTCCGGTTTTTCGGTCAACCTTTGAAGCCATAAGGTATTTTATACCGAGTTTTTTGCATACGGGTTCCAAAAGAAATTCAGGAGAAGCCGAAATTATCACGTCATCTTCTTTTTGCTGTTGTAGGTACCAATACTTGATTTTTGATATATTTCTGTTCCAAAAGTCATCAAGATCCCTGTCTGTGTCAATGTACTGTAAAAAACGGTACATTTTTTCTTTAAACTCTGTTTTGGTTCCTTTTTTCAAGAGATAAAATTTCCCTGCGGAAAATAAAAACGGTGGTACGGTGATCAAAATTTTTTTATGTCTTTTCAGGCAAAAAAGATAGAAGTCCTTTGTCGAGTCACCGTCATAAATCGTCTTATCAAAATCATAGGTGTTCATAGCCTTACCTCCGAGTATGATTCCATAGAATTATATACCAAGGTCAACCAAATTGCAATAAAAAATTATGGAATAATTCTTGTAAAAATTTATCGGGAACGCCGATAATGTTATAATATAACCAATAATAGATATGAGGTGGATTGTTTGTTCGGATATGTCACAGTGTTCAGGGATGAGCTTCGCATAAGGGAGTTCAGGGAGTACAAAGCAGTGTATTGCAGTCTTTGCAGGTCACTCGGCAGAGAGTACGGTATATTCACTCGATTTATCCTCTCTTATGACTGCACCTTCTACGCACTGATGCTGTGTGCCGTAAATAAAACACCACCCTGCTATGAAAAAAAGTGCTGCAGATTCAATCCGCTGAAAAAATGTCACTACATCAAAAGCAGTGAGGATATTTTTAACAGAGCTGCCGCACTATCCGTTGCTTCCGTGTATTTCAAGCTCGTTGACAATGTCAGTGATTCCCGAGG
>CACYCD010000281.1 GCA_902772755.1 uncultured Ruminococcus sp. | reverse complement strand
GGTGATCTTTCCGCTGAACTTCTCAGGCAGTGTCCAAACCTTATGACGTGGGATAGTGATATCCTGCATAATTTTGTAGCTGCTGCTCAGGCTGTAGCAGACGGGATCACCGCCGGCACTGCTTACACTTTTTCCCTTGCCGAGCTTATCGGGCTGACTGTCCTTATCTGTAAGCGGAACACCGCTGCCGATGAGAGTCAGCTGAGAGTAGCTGTAGATCAGTATCTCTCCGTTCCGATAGACGGGAGCTTCCTCCGCTTTCAGCTTGGAGGAACTGCCGTCCTTATCCTCGGACTGTTCTCGGGCTGTTTCACTCTCGGACTGAGCTTCCGCCCCCTCCTCGATGTTAGCTTCCGTGACCATTGGCTTGGCTGTTTCTCTGTCGATCGCCGATATTGTCGGCGTAAGGATATTGACAGACATAACAGCAGCCAGCACGATCGCAACAAGCTGCGTTGCTTTTTTCAATTTCATACGTTACCTCTTTTCGGAAAAAGATTTGAGACAATATATGTAAAACAAAACAGGTAAAATACCGCTTTGTATTATTGTCACGGAAGAAGTCTAAACAAAATTTTATTTGAATGATTTTTTAAGAGTATAGCATATCAAACCCGGTAAAATCAATGGAAATTTTCGGAAAAAACCAATTTCTACCATACACACAAATAAACGAAAAGCCCATCAAAAATCTTTATATAAATAGATGGTTTCCGTCTAAATCAAAAAAACATATAAAAAAACACAGGTAAATTTTAGTGAATATGCTTAAAGTATTTATCTGCCTGTTAAGTACCTTTACATTAAAGTAATTTTTTGTTCACAATCTTAAATACATTTCAAAAACCTTGCTTATTCTGCTTGTTTGGGTTATAATGATGTGCATATACATTTTGGGAGGAATTTCCTATGTGGACAATGCTTTATCCTATCTTGATCATCGTAGCTTCAAATATCTTTTACAACATTTGCACTAAGTCAACGCCGAACAGCGTTGATCCGTTTGCCTCGCTGTCAGTGACCTACCTTATTGCAGCTGTCGTTTCCTTCTCAACCTTTTTCATATCTTCAAAGGGGAAAAATATTTTTACGGAATTGGAAAAAACCAACTGGACTACCCTTGTTCTCGGCATAGTAATTGTCGGCTTGGAGCTGGGCTACATTTTTGCTTACCGCAACGGCTGGTCAATGAACACCGCCTCGGTCACGGCAAATATCACACTTGCAGTTGCATTGATAATCGTTTCATTCGTGTTTTATAAAGAAACGATAACAGCAAAACAAATCGCAGGCATCGCCCTGTGCGGCGGCGGCTTGGTGCTTATCAACCTATAAAAATCGGCTGTGAAGAGCCGAAGCGATCGCTTCATTTCTTCACAGCCGTTTTTTTATTTATTATACCTCTGTCATTTTTGCGTTGGAGGGTAAGGTGGTGCTTTCGTTGTCCGAGGTCTTGGGAGCGGTTGGCTCTGTAGCCTTGTCCTCGCTCGTTGCATTGTCAGAGGGCTTTTTTTCGCTGTCGGTGCTGTCGTGCTTCTTGAAAAAGTGCCGTCTGCGTTCGGTGCTGTCCGAGGGATCGCCGTCATTATTCTGACTGCTGTCTGTGCCGTTGCCGGGCTTCCTGTCGGGACGTTCGGGCATATTGCCTGTGCCGTTGCTGTTTTTGTCGGTGCTGTCCGTGTTTTGACTGTTCCTGTCGGGCATTCTGCCGTTCATCTCGGGAGGTGTGCCGCCGTTGCCGTTGTTGCCGTTTTGGGTGTTCTTGTCTGTATTTTTGTCTGTGTTATTCTCGGTGTTTTGGCTGTTCCTGTCGGTGCTGTCGGAGCTGTTCTGCTGTTCACGGTTTCCTCTCATCGTGCCGTTACTCCCCATCCCACCTTGGGGATCACCCCCTCTGTTTCCGAAGCCGCCCATACGGCTGCCGCCGGAGGAATAGCTGTTGGAGGTCATCTCGACCGATGTAACTTCACTGCCGCCGCTTACCTTTCCGCTGTCGGCATATCCGTTGCTGTCTGCACCCGAAACAGTGCCGCCGCAAACTATCTTGTAGGTCTTGCCCGAGGTGATGTCAGCAGAGGATACCACAACATTTGAATAGGTCTTGTCGGTGTTGAGGGAGGCAATAACATTGCCGTCACTGTCGGTCAGTGCGAAGGATTTTCCGCTCTGTGAGCTGATATCCGTCATTATAGCACCCTGATTTCCGCTCGGCGTGATCGTCTCAGCCATTCCGCTGCTTCCCAGAGCTACGAGTGTACCGCCCGTTATCTCAGCCGAGTTGCCGTAGTCCAAAGCACCGTTACCGCTGTTTTCGGGACCGTTGACAAGCACTGTACCGCCTGTGATCTTGATAGTGCCGTTTGAGTCGAGTCCGTCACCGTCTGCATCTACATAGACGTAACCGCCGTTTATGAACAGCTTTTTACTGCTGTCGGAGTCAAAAGCTCCCCTCTCGACATTTCCGTCACTTCCGCCTGCTGCGTTGAAGCCGTCATCGCCAGCGTGAACTGTGATATTTCCGTCATTTACGGTGATCTCTCCGCCCTCTATGCC
>CACYCD010000280.1 GCA_902772755.1 uncultured Ruminococcus sp. | reverse complement strand
TGTTCAAACTCCTCAGCCGTACAGAGGTATTCTGCCGAAGCAGCATTGATAGCACCCTTTTTTGTATACTTTATGGGGATAAACCGCATTATAGCCTCGTTATCCATATAGCTGATGATTTTTTCATCGTCAAGTATCAAGCCCTTGTTTTCGAGCTGAGAATAGATATCCTTTCCGCTTGCGTCACATTTTGCCGAAGCAGGCTGGTACAGCACACCGGCAGGTGTCAGCTCCGTGCCGTAACGCTGTCTGCCGTGGCGAAGCAGGACTGCAAGGTAGATGAGCATTTGCATATTTTTTCCGTATAAAATATCACTCAGGTGAAATTCCTTTCTACCGGTTTTATAATCGACTATCCTCACATAGGTTTTTCCGTCACGCTTGAGCAGGTCTACTCTGTCTATCGAGCCTTCGAGATTTACCGAAGCACCGTTCTCGGTCAGCAGACTGTAGGAGGACAGTTCTCTGCCTATGCCCAGCTCAAAATCCACAGGCTCAAACTCGCTGTGCTTGAAGCTCTCTATGATAAAAGCAACGATTTTTCGTGCATTTTTTTGCATACGGTCATACAGGTACAAAAATCCCTTATCCTTGTTTTCCGCACCGCCCAAATACTCATTCAAAAATTGTCTGAAATACTCCGAGATACGGGAATTTATTTCTTCTTCGGAAAATTCCGTAAACTCGGCTTTTGTGTTTTTGCTGAAAAACTGTTCAAAGACATAGTGCATAAGCATTCCGTAGTTGAGTGCGTTTACCTCGTTTTTCTGCCTCTCTTTGGCATTTATACCATATTTCATAAAGTAACTGAATTTACAGTTGCTGAACTGCTCTGCCTTTGATGCAGACAATCGAATATTCCTTCCGTAAAGCTCCTCTGCCACCGCTCTGTTTTTTATCATCGGGGGAGAAGCTCCGTCCAAGATGACCTCTGCCCTGCTCTTGTATTCATTGTCATTTAGGAAATATTCTTTCAGTGCGGTCTGGGTAATGCTGTTAGTGTTGGAATGTTCAGCCATAAACTTAAATGCTGAGCTTCTGCACCACAGGGAGTCCTCGGCGGAGAGTTTATCATCGCCTGTTTCAGCCAGTCGGGGATATATCTCCATAAGCTCCCCCACGATCTCCGAGGGAGATTTTTCCGTACCCGTGAGATCGCCCATATTGTAGGACACAAACAGCCGTTCCTCCGCAAGCGTGAGGGCATAAAACGCAAGGTACATTTCCTTGAAGGTGAGATCCTCTGCGGAATCGTTGATCTCTATTCCGTGCTGTATCAGGAGCTTTCTCTCTTTGTCTGTGAAAATTCCTCCCGTAGCTGTGGCGGCAGGAAATTCACCCTCATTACAGCCGACAACAAATACAGCCTTCTTGTTGTTGAGTCTGACACGCTCTATTCCGGACACAACTACCTCGTCAACCGTGGCAGGGATATAGCCTATCTCCGCACTGTTGAACTGGATCAGCAGAAGCTCTGAATAATCCTTCAGAGGTAGCTCCCTGTCGCCGAGCAGATCTATCATCTTGTCAAGAATATTCATCAGGATATCCCAAAGTCTGCGTTGTTCCTCAGAGAGCCTGTACTCACCTTTTTCCTCCATTGTAAGGCAAAGCTGAACGAGATTTTCGGGAATATTAAAGTTGAGCAACAGCTGATACAGCTTTTTTGTGATCTCCGTTGCGGTCTTACCCCTACATTCCTCACGGAAGTGTCTCAGCGGAGCTGTCACCGCTTCACGTATCATATTCACTCTGTCAAGCAGCTCCCTGTCGGACTCCTCTTCCTTTGTCGCATAGCCCCTCGGATTATCGGTGAAGCTTTTATAGAATTTTGTTCCGCTTATGTTCCAGGAGTAGATGTAGTTTTCAAACTCCGCAACCTGCTGAGGAGTGTAGCCCATCATACCGCTTTTTAGCATATTAAGCACGCTTTCTCTGCGGAAGGAGTTGTTTACGGCTTCAAGTGCATAGGTAATAAACCGCACCAAGGGCTTTGTGCGGATATCCTCTACCCTATCCATAAAGTACGGTATTTCGTACTTTTCAAAGGCAGTATCTATTATTCCGCAGTATGGCTCATCATCTCTGCAAATCACTGAGATGTCGCTGTACATATAGCCCTCCTGCACCACAAGACGGCGGATATTGCGTGCAACAAAATCACACTCGCTGTGAATATTTGCAGCGTGATATAGAGTTATTCCCTCTACCGGCTTGTCACAGGGTTTTTTTACAATTCTGAAAGCATTGTGAAATATCGGCAGAAGGTCTGGATTTTTAAAGCGATACGGCGTTTTCAGGATAACATCGGGGGCGATCTTCACTCCGTTGTTCCTTGCTATTGCGGTGAGCTGGGAGCAGGTACGTTCCGTGGTGAAAAACAGCTCCCTGTCGCCCGTGTTGTCGGTCAGCAGAGAAATATAAAACTCCCTGCTGTCGGCTATCAACTTTTCAATAAAATCAAGCTCCTGCTTGGTAAAACCGCTGAACGAGTCCATTGCGATTATGTGATCCTTAAACAGATTATTTTCCTTTAAGGAATCAAGTGCAAGCGTGATGTAGTCATCGGGATCTATGTAGCTCTCACTGACAAGTGAGTCGAACACCTCCTTTACAAGAGAGGTTTCCCTCAGCTTTTGCACCAGCGATTCACTCTCAATAGCCTCCTCTGCCTTTTGGAGCATCTGAGGTGTGATGTTGCAGGTCTTGTACTCCTTGACGGCTTTCAGCATAAGCCTGGACAGCTCACGCCTGTTTTTTGTGTTGGAGAACAACGGCATATTGTCCCTGCACTCCTCCAGAGCAAGCTCCATAAGTATAGCTTTTCCGCCGTCATCGAGTGGTTTTTTGCCCGAGCTGCCGTTTTGCTCGTGGATATAGTCGCAAATACGTGAAAATCCCAGCACCTTGATTTTTAGGCTTTCGCCTGCTCCCATAAGCTCCAGGAAGGTTTTTTCTGTTTCAAAAGAGCTTTGGTCGGGGACGATAAACAGTATCCTGTCCTCTCCGCTGTCTGCATAGCTCTTTAAAAGTTCTGTGATATAACGGCTCTTTCCCGTACCCGAGGAGCCTTTTATAAAATGAAGCATAGCTACTCCTTCACTTCTCTAAATAATTGACAAGATCCTCATAGATTTCAAATATCTTGAATTTCACCTTGTATTTTTCTGCATCGGAAATAAGCTCGACCTCCGAATCGGATAATCCGCTTTCAGACGTATCGGTACATTGTCCCATACAGAACGAGGGATACATAACGCACCACCAGTTATGCCCCCTGCCCTCGCCTATGGTAAGACGCAGAGCGTCATAACAGCCTGAGGGAATGGTGTATTTTCCGTACTCTCTGACGTTGAAATACATATTGGTGATCTCCGCTTTGACCTTATAGCTACAGCCGCAGCTTCTCAGCTCGTCCTCTGCCGTTTTGACAATGCTTTGCAGCTCGTGCTGAGTCACATAGATGGTGTCCGCCTTGCTGTGGCAGTTTTTGTACATATATCCGCTGTTTTTAAGTATTCTGTCACGCACCCTGAGCTTCAGCTCCTGGTCACGCTCACTGTCGGAATTTGCAATGATGTGAAGCCTGAATATGTCGTTTGAAAGCTCCTCACATTTTGCATTGAAGCTGAACAGCGATAAAATGATGGATAATATCACAGCTGCCGAAATTGATTTGAAAATTTTCATATAATAAAACCTGCCCTTCGGTTTTGATTATGGACAGGTTTCAGATAATTATTCAACAATGCTGCAGCCTATTTTCAAGGGCTTGCACACAAAGGTCTGCGGATATTTCTTTTTCAGCTCCTCGGCACACTGCTGTGCGTGATTTTCTTTTTTGAACACGCCAAACACCGCAGAACCCGAACCGCTCATACACGCACCCACGGCTTTGCTTTTGTACATAAGCTTTTTGATATCGTTCACCTCTGCTATATCGAGGAACACATCAAAATCGTTATACATTGAGGTGCAAACGGCATTCAGACTGAACATATACAGCCCTCTGATGACCTCATCGGAGTATTTGAACTGCTTTGTCTGAGCGGCGTCAATGGCATCATAGGCTTCCTTTGTTGACACGCTCACGTTGTCGGGCTTGCATATCACTATAAAGCAGTCGGGCATAGCCCTGAGCTTCTTCATTCGTGTGCCTATCCCCTCTGCTAGCTGAGTACCGCCGTTGATAAAGAACGGAACGTCCGCTCCTGCAAAGCCACCGATCTCCTCCATCTGCTTATCGCTGAGGTGGGTATTGAACAAATAGTTCATTCCCATAACCACTCCTGCACCGTCCGAGCTTCCACCGCCCAGACCTGCCTGTGAGGGTATGTGTTTTTCTATATCTATGTGCAGACCCACAGGGTCGATCCCGGTAATACGGAAAAACCTGACAGCTGTTTTATAGACGATATTCCTCTCATCGCAGGGAACACCCTCCACGTTACAGCTGACGGTTATCTTCTCGCTGTCGTTGGTTTCAAGGGTGATCACGTCATACAGCGTGACTGCCTGCAGCACAAGACTGACCTCATGATATCCATCGGGTCGCCTGCCCAGCACGTCCACAGCAAGATTCACCTTGGCAGGTGCATTAACTTTAACCTTCATCCTTCAGCTCCTGCAAAAACTCCGCAATACGGTGCATAGCTTCCTGAATATTTTTCAGAGAATTACAGTATGAAACCCTGATAAAGCCCTCTCCGCTTTCGCCGAAGGCATTGCCCGGAACCACGGCAACGTGCTTACTCTCGATAAGACGGGTGCAGAACTCGTCCGAGGACAGCCCCGTACTCTTTATGCAGGGGAAGCAGTAGAACGCACCCATAGGCTCAAAGCAGGACAGTCCCAGCTTTTCAAATGAGCCGACAATGTAGCGTTTACGCATCTCATACTCTTTTTTCATATTTTCAATGTCGTCATCACCGTTTCTGAGTGCCTCGATAGCGGCATACTGAGCAGTGGTGGGAGCACTCATGATGCAGAACTGGTGGAGCTTTGTCATCTGTGAAATTATCTCCTGCGGACCCAGTGCATAGCCCAGTCTCCAGCCTGTCATAGCATAGGCTTTGCTGAAACCGTTAATAATGACCGTCCGTTCAGCCATACCGTCAATAGAAGCTATTGAGATGTGCTTATCCTTAGTATATGTAAGCTCTGCGTAGATCTCATCGGATATGACCATAAGATCGTGCTTTATTATGATCTTGGCGATTTTTTCAAGGTCGTCCCTCTCCATAATACCGCCTGTGGGGTTGTTAGGATATGGCAGGATCAGCACTCTTGTCTTGTCGGTGATGGCGTCTTCCAGCTCCTCCGGAGTAAGCCTGAACTGATCTTCAACCTTTGTATTCACAACAACGGGTACTCCGCCTGCCATTTCGGTAAGCGGTTCATAGCAGACGAACGCAGGCTGAGGAATGATGACCTCATCTCCGCTGTTCACAAGACAGCGTATTGCAACATCAATGCTCTCACTGCCGCCCACGGTGACTAATATCTGTTTGAGCGGATCATATTCCAGAGAAAAACGGCGTTTGTAATATTTTGAAATTTCTTTCCTAAGCTCAGTCAGTCCCCTGTTCGGGGTGTACCAGGTCTTGCCCATGTGAAGGCTGTCAATGCCTGCCTCTCTGATATGCCAAGGAGTCTTGAAATCCGGCTCACCCACCGAGAGCGAGATCACATTATCCATTTCTGCCGCAATGTCAAAAAACTTTCTTATGCCGGACGGCTTAACATTGCAGATCGTACTGTTGAGTGATTTTTCGTAATCCATTATATAACAAACTCCCTATTATCCTTTGCGTCATCCTGATTTTTGAGAATGACACCGCCTTCCTTGAAATTGCTGAGAATAAAATTAGTCTGACAGGAGATCACCTGCTTCATCGGAGAAAGACGCTTGCTGACAAAGGAGGCAACTGCATTCATAGTTTCACCCGTGACAACAAGGGAAAGATCGTAGGAGCCTGCAACCAGCTGTACCGACTTTACCTCATCAAATTTGGAGATCTTCTCTGCAATTCCGTCAAAGCCTATCTCCTTTTCGGGGGTGACCTTGACCTCTATGATGGCGGAAACCAGTTTTTCATCTGCATCATCCCAGTTGACGATCGCCCTGTAGCCACGGATAATGCCGTCCTCCTCATATTCTTTGATCTGGGCTCTTATGTAGTCCTCCGGCTCATTGAGGATAAGAGCAAGCTCCTCTGTGCTGTAGTCGGAATTTTCCGATAATAATTTTAATAGCTGATCCATAATTTTCTCCTTTCAAAACCGCAAGAGGTCTGAGTGTCTACTTAAACTGTTTGCAGCAGCTTGCTGTCTGCTGTCTGAATTTTATCTATGCAAATGGTCGAGGCAAGCAGAAGTATCTCCCTCGGCTCGTCAAATATCTCTATTTCATAGCTGTCTATACCGCCTGTCCAGCAACACCTGTGAGAAAGCAGTACGGTATTGTCGGTGTCGATGATCTCGTAGTTTTTCGTCAGGACATCTCCGCTGAACCTCCAGCTTATGCCGAAAAAGCTTATCAGCGGAATGGAAGGATTTTTGTTGAAGATAAGCTTTATCCTGTCCTTGCCGTCAAAGATGTTATAGGCATAGAACACCGGCAGCGGCAGACAATGCACGGTGCAGAGCTTGTTGTTGTTAAGGTCGGAGATCTCATAATTATGAAAATTATACGGCGAGTCATTGACAGCGTAATACAGCTCGTTTCCCAACTCATCAAAGACAGTATAGCATATCTGCTGAACCGAGCTATCTCTTTTTAAGAAACGTTTCATAACAACACCTGTTACATCAAATCAAGGGCTTTCTCCTTGAATGATAGTTTATCCGTATTTTGCCTATTTATACCGGCAATGCCGTAGCACATCATCTGACCCAAAATAAACCAGAAGAATATTGTCATAAAGGAAATATCATTAAGTATCGCCTTCTCAAAGCAGGCATAACCCAGATAAGCCACAGTAAAGCTGAACAAGCAGGGGAAGATATCGTCATCAAGCGATTTTTTTGCATCAAACAAGAATTTTGTTATGCAAAATCCGTTTCTGAATGCGAATATCATAAACAGCAAAAATCCCACGCTGCCCGAGCAAACCAAGATGGTTATATAGGCATTGTGAATATCGGTGGTAAAGCTTGCAAACATACCCGAAAAATCTCCGCTGTACAAATTAGCAAAGTGCATACCCTCGTCAATGAAGTAATAGCTGTATTTCAGCAGATTGCCCTTGCCTATGCCGATGATCGGATAATGACTGAAAATAGTCATCGCCTGCTTCCACAGGGTAAACCTTCCGGAGTCAACATTGGTATTTTCGTGTTCAAAGGTCACTGCCTCCTCCGGCTCAACAGTGATGAAAACATTTTCTTCACCGGGAATGACTATCTGTGAGCTTTGACTTATCAGGGCGGACATACCCATCTGGCAGATATTTCTCATAAAGAAGGTGCAGACGATTATCATTGCACCTGCCAGCACAGTTGCAAAAAAACGGACAATGAGCTGTTTTCTGTCAAAATCCTCTCTTGAAGAAATAAACCTTGTCAGAACAAAAACTATCATATAGCCCAAAAACAGCACCAGACTTGCATTGCTGTCGCAGAGGAAGAGAGTTAAGATATTGATAAACAAGCCCGATACCAGCCATATTCTGGAAATATTGGATAACTCTTCCTTCTTGCTGGTGAACTTGTGCTTGTAGAGGATATGTATAAAAAACACTACAACAACCGAGGCAAAGCCCGACAGATTCGGATTTACAAAAAGTCCCGTGTAGCGGTTTTCATACACAATAAGATCCATCCATTCATTGTGGTAGGAGATCTTCAGCATAAGACAGCCCATTCCAAACACCTGCATAAGCGTTACGGTATAGAGCAATATCCTTGCCACTGTGTATATCTCGTGCTTGACGGAAGCATTGCCCTCAAGGTAAATGCCGTAAAACACAAAAAAACAGATACACGTCATTATAAATATCAGAATATTTATCAAAAAATTATCGAAAATATGCACTAAGGCAGTCAGCAGATTGACACCCACAAAGCCAAACGCCCACAGTGCAAAGTTCATTTTTTTGTAAGCCTGAAAGCGAAGGATATTTCTTGCGGTGAGGTACACCCCCCAGACCGCAAGCGGAATAAGTGCGGCATAGGCAGGTATCTGCAAAAATGCCACATTTGTAAAGAAAAGGCAAAGAACAAAGCTGATTCTGAAATAGCTTGAATTATTCAGCAGTTTCTTCATAAACTCACCTATCCTTGAGAACTTCTTTGACTGTCTTGAACATAAGAAACAGGTCACGCCTAAAGCTGAAGCGACTGATATATTTGAGGTTATATCGCATTTTGTCGGGGAGTATCTCCTCAATATAAACCTTGTCTACGTCTGCACCATCCTTGAGGAGCTTGTTCTCGTCCTTGTATTTTATAGATGCAAAGCTGGTTATACCCGCAGGCAAAAGCAGGGTGGCATAGTATTCGGGCTTATACTGATTCACATACTTGGGGACCTCGGGACGAGTGCCGACAATAGTCATCTTGCCTGTCAGCACGTGAAAGATCTGCGGAAGCTCATCAAGTCTGTACTTCCTCAAGGCTCTGCCCACAAGCGTGACACGCTCGTCCCCCTCGGTGGTGAGAAGCTCTCCGCACTGGTCTGCACCTACTATCATAGTTCTGAATTTCAGTATCCTAAAATGTCTGCCGTAGGTGGTGACCCTCTCCTGCTTGTAAAACACGGGACCCTTGGTAGCACTGATCTTGATAAACAAGGCTATCACAAGCATTGGCAGTGCAAGCAGGACTATGAGTATCAATGCAAGTATGATATCGGTTATTCTTTTTATTACTATACTATGCTTCTTTTTGCAGAGAATATCATAGTATACCTTGACTTTTTCGTTCTGAAACTCCCTTGGGAGCTTATCAAAAGGCTTTAAAAACACTACTGACCCCTCGACTCTATATATATGCTACTATTATATACTAAATTATACATTAAATCAAGAGTATCTCAAAAAACTAAGTCGGTTTTTAGAACTGCACCGAATTTTTTTATACAGCTTCACAGAAAAACCGCCGGCAGGTCTGTTCTGCCGGCGAAATATCTATTATTTCTTTTTCTTCTTGTTTTTGTTCTTTTGCTTGTTGGAACGGTTCTTTTGTTCAGGCTCGGGCAGCTGCTCGTTTTCCTGCTTCACCTCTGCCTGCGGTTCTATTTCGGGGGTATCCTCCTTTGGAGCAGGCTCGGGGACTTCGGCAGGCTTAGGCTCGGTCGGTTCTTCCTGTGTCTCTGACTTTGCTTCTTCTTTTACTGCCTCTGTTTTCTTTTTCTTTTCCGCTTTAGGAGCAAAAAATCTGCGTTTGGGTTTCTCCGGCAGACCGACAAGCTCGGGCGGAGCTT
>CACYCD010000279.1 GCA_902772755.1 uncultured Ruminococcus sp. | reverse complement strand
TGTTACGCTAAATTCCATGATAACCCTGAGAGGCACAGGCAGTGAAAAGAACTATATCCTCAGTCACCTGACAAATCCCACCATCCACCTCTACCAGTCATTTATCATTGACCTCACCGCCAAGGATCTTCAGGGAAGCCGAACCGAAATTCTCGGTACGCCAAACGTCACAACGGATTTCCATTTGTCCGGCAACAATCAAATTGATACTGATAATGGCATTGTTCAAAGTGAGGTTACGGGAAATTATATCCAGCTCAAGCATCACGATATCAAAAGCTACCTCAGCAAAAACGGCACTGCAATGATAACCGCCACAACTCAGATAGACTTTGATGAGGACTGGAAATATATGGCAGAGTTCCCCGTTCAGGACGGTAACCAGAGCGAGATCGGTGTAAATGTTTCCGCAGTGTCAAACCTTGCTTATGACCCTGCCAAAGACTGTATAAAAAGGTTGATGACGGCTCACAGGTCAAGTATCAAGAAGTCACCGATGTTGCAAATTATATCGACCTTGTTGCCTCGGATTCTGTCTTTATCAAGGTGGATTCGGGAGTTACCTCGACATTCGCAGACGGTGATAAAATGATAAAAATCGAAAGCAACAAGCTTGTCTACACAGCCGATATAGATCAGTCTGAATTTTCAAGGCAGGAGTAACAGAGAATTTCAGCGGATATTGACTTCACGGTCAAAACAGGCAGCGGTTTTACGGATTTTGCCAACTACAGATTTGTCCTTTCCGTAGATCTTCTCAAAACCAACGCAAACGACCCCTCAGTGCTGGAATCAATAACCAACACCTCCTACACCCACGATTGGGTAGTCTATACCAACGCAAAGATCAACCCCGATATGCTCTCAATCACCGAGTACGGCGGATAAACAACCCTCCCTCTGTTTTTTGACAGAGGGAGATTCTTCAAACAAGCCCTAAACAAAACAAAGTCCTGTTATCCAAAATCGAGTCGGGATAACAGGGCTTGTTTGAAATTAAAATGAAAGATTTGATTGACTTTATCTGTGTATAAGGATATAATACAATTGGAGAGGTGGGAGGTTTATGACAGCTATTCAACAACAGGCTATCCAACTGATTCGGCGTTTGCCTGATGAAAAAGTACTTGCTATTATCACGCTTGCTTCCGATGAAATCTATCTTTCTGAGCTTCAAAAACAGAGTAACGTACTCAAAAAAGAAACAGCTTTTGCACAGCTCGAAAGCATGGATATTTCTTTCGCAGATGATTTTGACCCACAGGAAGAATTAGCAGATGCATTGGAAGAAAAATATGGTATTACTTGTTGATATATAAGCTTTATAGATTTTGAAGATTGCATACAAACAAAATGTGCCAAAAGTGCAAACGCAGATTACATAGTCACACGAAATGTTGCCGATTTTGTATTATCGGAAATTCCAATGCTTTCACCCGAACGGCTGTTTGAAATACTTGGTTTGTCCGATTGACTTTATCTGTTTATACGGATATAATAATATACAGAAGGGGTGATTTTATGAGCAACAGAGATATAGCACTGAGCATTGTCAGAGAAATGTCCGATGAAAAGATCAATGCGTTTTTAAGCCTGTTTCTTAATGATGACATACTCGCAAGAATTGAAGCGGAAAATATTACAAATGACCCCGATACCCCTACCTTTGAAACCGTTGAAGATTTAATGAGGGATTTGCTTGATGAGTAAGTATAAAATCAAACGAACCACTGTCTTTAAAAAAGATTTTAAAAACGCTGTTAAATCGGGATTGGACATTAAAGAATTTGAAACAGTTGTGAGGTTTCTTCAAAACGGCGAAGCTTTGCCTGAAAAATACAAAGACCATAAGCTGACTGGAAATTGGAAAGGTTATAGAGATTGTCACATAACACCCGACTGGATTCTTATTTATCAGTATAAAGAAAATGAGCTGATTCTTGTTTTAGCCCGTACAGGCTCACACAGCAAGTTAAAGCTTTGACTTTTTAAATCTGCCTTATGACCCACAACAAGCCCTGTTATCCCAAATCGAGTAGGGATAACAGAGCTTTGTTTCCAAAAATGAAGCATTGTTTTTTTGAAGTTTTCGATTTTTATTCCACCCTGCGGTATTCCATTATCATTGGGGAGGCGTCGTAGACGGGGATTTGGGCGGTGAGTATTCCGTGGTGATAGGTGAGAGAGCCGAAGAATAGTACATCATAGACCGAAGGATCCTCGTCCGCTATTTTGTAGATATCGGGAGCTTCCCAATTGGCATGGAGTACGTGTATTTTTGTGCTTTTTCCGTTTACCGTGAGGGTATTGCCCTTGAATTTCAGGGTAAAAAATCCGCCGGGTTCTTTCCATTTTCCCTGAAGCTCATCGAGTATTTCGTCTGCTATTGTGTAGTCGCCGTAGCGTGACTGCTCGGTTTTTTCCATTATTTCAATGCTTTCTCCCGAAATAGGAAAATCCTTCACAACCTTCAGCCTGCAGTCTTGGCAGGTGATTCTTTTTATGTATGCGTAAGGCTTTGAATCGTTTCTGTACTTCATACTGTTCTCGTTCGGCACAAGCTCAAGACAGCCTTCGCTTTCGTTTACCTTGAATTTTGTTTCAAGTACGGGCGAGTTCCTCCAGAGTATCGTAATTCTCGGATAATCAATTTCTATCCTTGTGCCTATCACTCCACGTTCTTCCCAAGCACCGTTGAGTTCTGATGAGTATTTCATTCTGCACTATCCTCCTGTATAATATTATTTGCTGTTTTAAGATCTATAACTCTGTTCAGTGCTTCATCGATTCTTTCTTCCGAAAGCTCACCGTTCTGCACTGCATTTTCAACGGCAGTCACGGCTTCTTCAAGGTTGGAGGGCATAAGTATCATATCTATACCTGCATTTAATGCCTGCACACAGGCAGCCCCCGTGCCGTAGTTGTCGGCTATTGCACCCATTTCCATAGAGTCGGTTATTGCCACACCGTCAAATTTCAATTCTTTTCTAAGCAGTGTGTCAATTATATCCCTGCTTAGTGTAGCCGGAAGCTCATCGCCCATTTCATCAATAATCAAGTGACCCACCATCACCATATCCGCTCCTGCCTCTATGCCTGAGCGAAAAACAGTCAGCTCATTTTCTTTCAGCTCGTCTATGCTCCTTGTGACGTGTGCAAGCTCCTGATGACTGTCCTGCGAGGTATCGCCGTGTCCGGGAAAGTGTTTCAGACAGCAGACCTCGCCACTCTCCTTAAAGCCCTTGACCGCAGCGGAAACCGGCTCTTCTGCCTGTGTATAGTCACTGCTGTATGCACGTGTGCCTATGACGGTGTTTTCGGGATTGCTCCACACATCGGCTACGGGGGCAAAATCGGTATTGATGCCGTAGCTTTGCAGGTAGCCTGCTATCAATGCGGTATTGGCTTTTGCCGTATCGCTGCCCTGTTCACAGTAGCTGAACATAGGTTCAAGCTTGGTGAGATTCAGAGTGTCGGCAGCTCTGGCGACCGCTCCGCCCTCCTCATCGGTGGAGATGATCAGGGGTATCTTGGTGTAGCTCTGATAATTTTCACTCATTTCTTTCAGCTGTGCCTCGGAAACAATGTTTGAGCTGAAATATATTATTCCGCCAACAGGATAGTTTTCGAGGGCTTGCTTGGTTGTTTCACCTGCCATAGTCACCCCGTCTACTCCCGTCAGCTCCTCGGGAGTCACAATGAATAGCTGACAGATCTTCTCCCTGAGCGTGAGG
>CACYCD010000278.1 GCA_902772755.1 uncultured Ruminococcus sp. | reverse complement strand
ATGGAGGAGTAAAAAATGGCAGTACCTAAGAGAAAGCATTCACATGCAAGAAAAATGAAGAGAAGATCCAATGTCTGGAAGTTAGAGGCTCCGGCTCTGTCCATCTGTCCCCAGTGCGGCGAGTACAAGGCTCCCCACAAGGTCTGCAAGAACTGCGGAACATACAGAGGCAGACAGGTCATAGCTATTGAAGCCGAATAATCAGAGTTAAAAACAGACGGAGGTTTCCGTCTGTTTTTGATATGAGGGGATAAGCGAAGGCAAAGTATGAAAAGCTATTCATCAAGAGAAGTAATATCTTATTTAACGGCTGATGGTTGGTACGAAGTGGGATGTGTCGGAGATCACCATCAGTTTAAGCACCCGACGAAATCCGGAAGAGTTACGGTCACGCATCCCAAAAAGGATTTTCCCGTAAAAACTTTGAAAAGCATTGAAAAACAAGCTGGGATCAAATTTAAATGAGGTGTTTATTTATGAAAGACAGGTTTTCATTTATTGCTGTTTTTAATGTCGATGATGATGGTATTTCGATTGAATTTCCGGATCTGCCGGGCTGTCTGCCCTGTGCCGATAATATGGACGAGGCGTTAGAAAATGCCCGTGAAGCACTTGGTCTGCACCTTTGGGGAATGGAACAGGACGGTGAAGCAATTCCCGAACCTACGTCAATAACCGATATCCACTGCGAAAAAGGAGAGGTTCCGGCTGTTATTGAGGTATTTATGCCATCGGTCAGAGATCAGATGAATAATCGGTCGGTCAACAAGACTCTTTCTTTACCGGCGTGGCTGGCGGATATTGCTGACAGAGACGGAGTTAATTATTCCGCATTATTGAAAAACGCACTTATTTCTTATTTGGGAATAAAACAGGAAGCTTTGCACTGATTATATTATGAGGAGGCAAGTATGTCAGCACCGATAGTTGCTATTGTGGGCAGACCTAATGTGGGGAAGTCCACGCTGTTTAATAAATTGATTGGGGAAAGACTTTCTATTGTGGACGATACCCCCGGAGTTACAAGGGACAGGATCTACGGCGAATGTGAGTGGAGAAACCGCAGGATACGTGTTATAGACACGGGCGGTATAGAACCGCACTCCGATGACGTCATTCTAAAACAGATGAAGCGTCAGGCGGAGCTTGCCATTGACACCGCAGATGTCATTATTCTCGTAACGAATATTCGTGACGGCGTGGTTGCCACCGACAAGGACGTTGCCGATATGCTACAAAAGAGCGGTAAGCCTATTGTGCTTGCGGTGAACAAGTGTGACCGCATCGGCGATACTCCTCCCGAATTTTACGAGTTCTATAACCTCGGCTTGGGTGAGCCGATACAGCTTTCTTCCGTCCACGGTACGGGAACGGGCGACCTGCTTGATGAGGTGTTTGAGCATCTGCCCGATACCGCCTTCGAGGAGGAGGACGAGGACATTATTTCGGTTGCTGTGATAGGCAAGCCGAATGTCGGAAAATCCTCACTGATAAACTACATCACGGGCGAAAACCGCTGTATCGTTTCGGATATCGCCGGCACTACCCGTGACAGTATTGATACCGTTGTCGAAAATAAATACGGCAAATTCAACTTTATCGACACCGCAGGAATGAGGAGAAAGTCACGTATTTATGACAAAATTGAGCAGTACAGCATACTGCGTGCAAGAATGGCGATCGACCGCTGCGACGTCTGCGTGATAATGATAGACGCTGCCGAGGGCTATACCGAGCAGGACAGCAAGGTGGCAGGTATGGCTGTCGAGGCAGGCAAGGGCTGTATCATTGCCGTGAACAAGTGGGACGCTGTGGAAAAGGAAACAAACACCATGAGCGAGTTCCGCAAGACTCTTGACAGGGAATTTGCTTTTATGAGCTATACACCCTATATCTTTATTTCCGCAAAGACGGGACAGAGGGTGAATCAGCTTTTTGAATATATAACCGCCGTGGCGGCAAATAATGCGATTCGTATCAAGACGGGTATGCTCAATGACCTGCTCAGTCAGGCGACCCTGCGTGTGCAGCCTCCCACAGACAAGGGCAGGAGGCTAAAGATATATTACTGCACACAGGCATCTGTAAAACCGCCTACGTTCGTATTTTTCTGCAACAACAAGGAGCTGTTCCACTTTTCTTACCAAAGATATCTGGAAAACAGGATAAGAGAAACCTTCGGTCTGGAGGGTACTCCGATCAGAATGGTAATTCGTGAACGGGGGGAGAAGGATCAATGACACAGGCGTTAATAGCGGCTGCTTTATCTGCCGTGGCAGCGTATCTTTTCGGCTCGATAAATACCGCCATCATCGTGACAAAAATCGTTACTAAGGGCGGTAATATAAAGGAAATGGGCAGCGGCAATGCAGGCTTTACAAACGTACTCCGCTGTGTCGGCAAGCTCCCTGCGATAGTTACTATCGTATGCGACTTTTTGAAGGCGGTGGTTGCCGTGCTGTTCTCTATGCTGATCTTCAAAGCGTTCGGCAGTCCGCTGGGTGACGGCTGCGGAACTGTGATAGAGTACATTTCGGGCTACTGCTGTATACTGGGTCACATGTACCCGATATATTTTCGCTTTCAGGGCGGAAAGGGTGTTGTTGCCGCCATCGGTATGATCTGTGTGCTGGACTGGAGAACCTTTCTTATTGTGCTGGGGATATTTCTTGTTGCCTTCCTCATAACAAAGATAATCTCCGTGGGTTCTCTGCTTGGCTCACTGTTCTATGCTCCGGTGACGTTTTTGGTGACCTACTTTTTTGAGTATAAGCCACTTCTCGGCACGCCGAAGGAGGAAAGCATAGAATACGTCATCACGGTGACAGCCATAGCCCTGCTGGCAGGCTTGACGATCATCATCAAGCACCACGAAAACATAAAACGACTGTTAAACGGTGAGGAAAAGAAAATCACCGCTAAGAAAAAAGCTGAATAAAATTGTATCTCCGAATACCCGTGTGGTTTTCGGAGATACGTTTTTATATATGCGTTTATTTTGTACTTGATTTAATCGGGAAAAAGTGGTATAATAATTTCTGTACAATCTTGTATAATTTGATTTCTGTTTCATACGGAAATTTTTAAGGAGGACAATTTTATGTCAACAAAAGCCAATTATAAAACCGAAGAGATCGGTGCCGGCAAGGTGGGTTTTTCCAAGACAAGAGCCATCATTGAGACTGCTTTTTACGGCAACAATGTTGTAAAGGTAAATACTCTCAAAGAGGCTTACAATCTTGCAAAGAACTCCCCCGGAACAATTGTTACAGATCTCCCTGTTTACAGAGGAGAGGAGTTCGGTCTTGACAGCGATGCTAAGATCCTGCTGATGAATGACGGTGCCGTTACCGGTCGTTATGCCGCTGCACGCCGTATCAAGGGTGAGCCGGGTGTTGACGATACCAAGCTTGACAAGGTGGTTATGGACGCTGTTTACAAGACAAGGTTCAAAAAGCTCTACCACGCAACTGTGTTTGTAGGACTTGACCCCGAGTTTATGGTAAAGGCTCATCTGCTCATTCCCGAGGGTGAGGAAAACCTGCTCTACAACTGGATGCTCAACTTCCAGTATATGTCCGATTATTATGTAAAGATGTACAAGGATTCTCAGCCCGTAGGCGGCGGCAAGGAGACAGATATCTACATCTTCTCGGATCCTCAGTGGGCACCCACGGAGAGCCCCGATGTAGATTACAGCTGTCTGAGTGATCCGCTCACACTCTGCTACTTTGACACAAATCAGAACTGTGCAGCTATCCTCGGTATGAAGTACTTCGGCGAGCATAAGAAGGGCACACTGACAATGGCTTGGGCTATTGCCAACAGAAACGGCTATGCTTCCTGCCACGGCGGTCAGAAGGAGTATCTGCTGGAGGACGGTTCAAAGTTTGTTGCATCTGTTTACGGTCTGTCAGGCTCGGGCAAATCAACACTCACACACGCTAAGCACGGCGGCAAGTATGAGATCAAGGTTCTCCACGATGACGCTTTCATCATCAACACGGATACCTGTGCTTCCATCGCTCTTGAGCCGACATACTTCGACAAGACTGCCGACTATCCTGCCGGCTGTCCCGACAACAAGTATCTGCTCACCTGCCAGAACTGCGGTGCTACTATTGATGAGGACGGCAAGGT
>CACYCD010000277.1 GCA_902772755.1 uncultured Ruminococcus sp. | reverse complement strand
TTTATCAAACTATATTAGCTGCCTGGGTGAGCCATTCTTTACCGGCTTCAGACTGATCGAGCTTGCCGTCGGAGGTAAGCACAAATGTATTCTCAACATATTCCTGAGTTTCAAGATTTATTGTAGCTGCGATATACACGTATGTGTAGTCAGAGCAGGAAACCGTGTGTGTATATCCTACAACGAATGAAGAGTATGCCGAACACTTGGGCTGCCACTCGTCCATTATTGCCTTGATCTCACTGTCCCTGAAGGAAGAATTGAAATAGGTCTTAAACTTGTTGAAATCACCCTTTGCACAGGCTGCTTCAAGGTCTGCATAGAGGGTCTGTGCATTTGAAACAGCTGTTGACTCATTGGGAACAGCCTCTGCAAGATACTCCTGAATTGACTTGTTGGCTGTGGTTGCCGAGGTCGGCTGAGTAGTTGAAGCGGTGGAGCTTTCAGATTCATTTGCCTTGCTTGAAGGAGTGGTTGAAGAGTTTTTGTCACCGGTAGTATTTGTAACGGTGCTGTCAACTATTGTTGTAGCTGCGGTGTCGGAGGTTGCGGTATTCTTGGGTGTGGAGTTCTTCTTTGAAGAAGCAACTGCAATGATGATAAGAGAAACCACGATCACAACTATGCAGACGATCATTAAGATACGCCAGGTCTTGACACCCTTTTCATCGGCGGGTTCGTTGTCTTTATTCTTCTTTTCTTCCTTTTCAAGAAGATGATCGGAGACGTTGTTGTTGATATTCTTTTCTTCCTTTGTCTTTCCTGTGCGGTAAGAGGAGATATCCTCATACTCATCGCCGTCACCGTCATCGGCGGCATTCGGCTGGTTGGTGCGGATATTGTGAAGCTCTTCTTCAAATTCAGCTATATGCTCGGGCTTCTTCTCTCCGTCAACGCCTGAAAGAAAATCAGTTTCTTCTCCGCAATAGGGACAAGTCCTGCTCTTTATATCAATATCTTTTCCACAGTGTTTACAAAACATATTCATACTCCTTATTCAACTACTTTATACCACCATTTGGCAGAGCTGTCATACGGTGATTTTATGGCTACCCAGAGGGTACCATCGTTTTCTACATAATAATCTACAACTTTTTGTTTATTGTTATTCCATTCAAGGTAATTGCCGTAGCCGTTGTCGGTGTGTTCCTCATAGAACTGATCAACATAGGCAGTGAATGAATGTACCTTGCCTACCCATTTTTTGGCTTCTTTTTCGGCTTTTGTCTGAACATCGGAAACTGTTGAAATTTTCAGTGCAAACTGTACGTTTTTGTTTTTCTCTGTTCCCTCATTGACAATTGCAAAGTAATACTTTTTTTCTTTCTTTAGCTTTGCAGTCACTGTTGTCAGATGATTTTTTCCGTTGGTATTCTGCTGCAGTGACGCTTTGCCCATTGTGCCAAACTCATCTATAACAAGATATCCCTTGATGGAAGCCTCTGCTTCAAATGAATATGACGAGGTTTCATACGGTGTAAAGCTGAATATACAGCCTGCACCGTAACCGTATTCCGAGGTCGTCAGGGTCTGGTCGGTTCCCGTTCTGATAGGCACTACATTCATCGAGCTGCCGTCCGCCTTGGTAGGCGTGTAATTCATATCATTTGACAGTGTGTACTTCATTGCCTTTGAACCCGGCACAGCTTTGATGTAGGGTGAACCGCTGTCCTTAAAGACATTCTCGCCCATTTCTTCAACACTTTCGGGAATAAAGGTATCATCAAGTCCCGGACAGGAGCCGAAGGCATAGTTGCCGATGCGTGTAACTCCGTTGGGGATCTCAACAACATGAAGTCCCTTGCTGTTGAAGAAAGCTCTGTTTCCAATTGATTTAAGCGTGTTGGGCAGTGTGATAGACTTTATGTTGCTGTCCTCGAAGGCATTGTCGCCTATAGCGGTAACAATATTTCCGTTGATGACATCTGGCAGCTCCAAGGTGGATTTTGAACCCTTGTAGCCCGTAACGGTGATTCCTCCGCTGTCCTCAACATAATTGAAGTCTGAATTATTCAAAAAGTTTAAGCTGATATACCCCTTTATATTGAGGTAATACACGGTGCCTGCACTCGCAGCAAGGAGAAACAATACAACAAAGAACCCTATCCAAAAGCCCTTGTGGGATTTCACCTCATCGTCATCGTCAAACATATCATCAGTGTAGATATCCTCAATGTACGAATCATCTTCATCGTATTCAAGACGAGGACCGCTGTAGCCTGTATTTCCCGAAGAACCCCTGTGAGCTTGACGGGATCTGTTGTAATCGGACAACTGTTTTCTGGTTTGTTCAATAGCCTCTGCTTTGTCACTTTCCGATATAACGTAACCACAGCCCTTACAGCTGTTAAAGGAATTGCCGTTCTCTCTGGAACATTTCGGACAAACCCACATATATTTCACTCCTTCTCATTTTATCTGTAGTAATCCGATTTGTAGCTGTCCCACATCTTCCTTATCAAATCATTTGATTTTTCGTCGCTTTCTTTCGGCATACGTGAGATGTATTCCTCAAAGACAAATCTTGATCTCTCAAAATAATAGTGTTTCAGATCCTTAAAATCATCAAAGCCGAAGGCTGCTATCATAATTGAGTAATCATCGGTTGCAAATTCACCTATGAGTCTGTCAAGCAGGCTTTCCCACTGCTCGACATTTTTTGCACGGTTGAGAGTGTAGAGGAGTGCATATTCAAATTCCATCGGAGTCGAAAAACAGTTGAATGCACCGTCCGTTGCTGTAACGATCATTGCAGGATAATAGGTCTTTATCATACGGGAGTTGATCTTGAACTCGGTTTCACCGTTGATAAGATTTATGACCCTGGGATTCTTGTTTGGAAATATCGGTTCAGCCTTCTCAACAACATCATCATCTGTTATCTGACACAGACCGCTCTTGTCAAGAAAATATCCACGGCTGTTGCCTGACCACATATATTCAAGAAAGATCTCGTCCTTGCGTGAATAATCACACGCAATAATACTGGCTGTCGTAGGAAGGAGAACACGGTTTTGCTCTGAGCTTCTCACGGTTTTTTTCAGCTTTTCAATATATTTTTTCAGGTCGGTGCTTAATTTGATGCTGTCCATCTCACTAAAAGTAAAATTGCCGTTGTGGTAGACCAGATATGTGATGGTTGCGGCAAGACGGCTGGCTATAAATCCGCCTGTCTTATTGCCAAGGCAAACATAAGGAGAAGAGCTTGACTCGCCGTAGCCGTCATAAACAGCAATAAAACCGCCCTTGTCATCAAAGCAATAGCTAAAGCTGTCCTCATCTCTTTTATTACCCGAACCATTTACGGACATAACCAAATTGAGCTGTTTAAGCCCTGTTTTAACATCATTATAGTTATCCATAAAATAAATTACCTCTTGATTGCAGATACATATTTTTAAACTTCTTCTTAAAATTCGCTAACGAGTTTATTATACAAAATTCAACCCGTTTCAGCAATGTTTACAACAAGATTGTAACTTAATAAATTTCAGCCCAAAAAATCGGACACCTCTGTGAGATGCCCAATTGTGATTATTTCATATGTACGTCAAGCTGGTTGAACGGGATCGGGATATCGTTTTTGTCAAGAGCGTTCTTGATCGTTTCCATTACATCGTGGTATACCTCCCAATAATCGTCGGTAAGCGTCCACACACGCACTACAAAGTCAACACTGCTTTCGGAAAAGTTCATTATCCTTACAAAGGGCTTGTCAGGCTCATCAAGCACCTTGGGTATGGTTTTCAGTGAATCTAGGATCACCTGTTTCACCCTGTTTATATCTGCGTCATATCCCACGGGGACGGTAACATCTACTCTTCTCTGAGGCAGAGTAGAGTAATTTACAACCTCGGTAGAGGATATCACACTGTTTGGAACCATTACACATCTGTGGTCGTAGGTCATAATTTTGGTGTGCATAAGATCCACCTGTGCCACATGACCTGTTTCACTGCCGAACTGGATAAAATCTCCCGTGACGAAGGGACGGGAAAAAAGCAGTATTATTCCGCAGGAAATATTAGAGAGACTGTCCTTTAGGGCAAGGGCTATAGCGGCGGCACCGGCGGAGAAAAAAGCAAGCAGACCGGTAGTAGAGATCCCCACCTGTGACAATGCACTGATAACCAGAATAACATAACAGATTATCCTTATGGTGTTGCAAAAAAACTTTTTCAGTGAAAAATCTATCTTTGTCCTGTCCATGCCACGTCTGGCAATTTTGATGATAAGCTTTGTAAGGAAATAGCCTATCACAAGTATCAGGATAGCTGCCAGCAAATCTGTCCATATCGACGAAACAAAGTCGATAGCATTATCGATTGATTTTCTTATTACTTTTTCCATAAATCATCACCTATTTTCAAATTACAGCAGTTGAATTTGCATCAACATCTTTTTCATACTGCTTGCCCTTGTAATGCACAGAGAAGTGATAGGGTCTGTCATCGGTATTAACAAGCACAACAGCTGTGTCATTCTGCGAATTTCTGGCAAATGCCCAGTGCAGACATTCAGCCGTTATTTGCTCATAATCACCGTACTGCAGGGCTTCACGCTGAGAACGTATCTTTGACAGCTGTGCAATATGCTCAATCAAAGCCTCGTTATCCGTGGGGATATTGTCAACATCTACAGCAGGTCTGAGAACGATATCTCCCCCGTTGTGCTTATCTCCCTTTATCCCCCACTCACTGCCGTAGTAAACGGAGGGTACACCAGGCAGAGTGAAAATTATTGAATAGACATTGAACAGATCCTTTGGATCCTTAATCATAGATGCCACTCTGTTTACATCGTGGTTGTCAACAAAATTGTAGAGGAGCTTTCCCTTGTATAAGCCCCATTGTGAATTAAACTCTCTATTGACATTAAAGCCTATATCACAGAGATTTTTTGAATTGAGGCTGTTGTAGATCCCGTTAAACAGTGCATAATTTGTCACCGAGTCAAGCAGATCAGGCTGCAGCCATCTTGTGTACTCACCTTTGGTTATCTCACCCATCAGCCAAAAATCCGACTTTTTGGCAGTGGTC
>CACYCD010000276.1 GCA_902772755.1 uncultured Ruminococcus sp. | reverse complement strand
TTGCTGTTGTGACCGTGTGCGGAATCAAGCACAAGCACATCAACGCCGACATCTATGAGTGCCTTCGCCCTGTCAAGCACATCGGGAGTTCCGCCTATGGCAGCTCCGCAGAGCAGTCTGCCGTTTTCATCTCTGGCGGAATTGGGGTACTGGATAGACTTTTCAATATCCTTTATTGTGACAAGACCGCAGAGGTTTCCGCACTCGTCAATGATGGGGAGCTTCTCTATCTTATGCTTTTTCAAAAGCTCCTTTGCCTGAGAAATCGTTGTGCCTACAGGAGCAGTAATGAGGTTTTCCTTTGTCATCACGCTTGATATCGGAAGTCTGTAGTCCTCGGGAGTGAGGAAAGCCATATCACGGTTTGTGATGATACCCACAAACTTCTTGCCCTCGCACACCGGAACACCCGATATCTTGTACTTTGCCATAAGCTCGTCAGCCTCGGAAACCTTTTTGTCAGGAGAAAGGAAGAACGGATTTGTAATAACTCCGTTTTCGGAACGCTTTACCCTGTCAACCATATCGGATTGGTCTTCGATCGACATATTCTTGTGTATAACACCGATACCACCCTCACGTGCTATTGCAATAGCCATTTCAGACTCGGTAACAGTGTCCATAGCCGCAGTCATAAGAGGAGTGTTGAGCTTGATCTTTTTGGTAAGGAAGGTTGAAACGTCAACATCCTTAGGCTCAACATCCGACTCACCCGGAATCAAAAGTACATCATCAAAGGTCAATGCTTCTTTTACAAATTTGTTCTGATTCATCACTTTCAGTCCCCCTTTTTGTTATTCCTTATATTATACTACAGCCTTTGCCGTATTTCAAGTTATTTTTCAGCCAAAATCATATTTTTTTATTTTTTATTTGACGATCATTTTTTTGATTTTATAGACATCTCCGTCCATAATTACCTTGTCGGTATTCACCCTGCCCTTTATATCGGGGCTGATGGACTGGTGGATATACAGACTGTCAATACCCACATCACGGCTTCCCTGAATATCGGCAATATAGTCATTGCCTATCATTATGCTTTCTGATTTTTTCAGCCCGTATTCCTCAATCAGACCGTTGTAAAAATATGGGCTGGGCTTGCACATTTTATGCTCAGAGCTGATAAAGATCCCGTCAAAGTAGGGGACAAGCCCGAACATATTCAGCTCATTCAGCGTGAAGGAGCTTTGAGCGTTGGAAAGCAGGTAGATCTTCTTTCCCTTTGCTTTGAGTGTGTCAAGCAGGTCGATAACTCCGTCATACAGCCTGATGTACTTTGTGGAGAAGCAGCGAAATACTCCGCAGACGGTTTTCACCTCGTCATCGGTCACCTCAACACCCTTGTCGGTAAACAATCTTTTAAATACCTTCTCTATCTCGATATCCACCCTGCTGCCGTACTCGGGATGCTCTGCTCTTATGATATCCTTCTCATACTCACAGTATTTGTCATAAGCCCTGTGAATTTCACTGCCCGTATACAAAGCACCCTTGTATCCGTAATAAATTGCTATCTTCTCCCAAAGCTCATCACACCATTCATCAGTGTTTATGTCGATAAGAGTTCCGTAAAGATCAAAAATATAATTTTTATACATAAAACCACCTCGTGACCATTTTAACATATTTTTCTTTACTTTTCAATTGATAATGCTATAATAATATCGGTGATAATTATGACTGAAAAAGAACTTGCAATAAAAGCAGTACAAGCCCTGAAAATCGAATTTCCAAATGCAAAATGCTCCCTTGACTATACCACTCCGCTTGACCTGCTGGTGGCAACAAGGCTGTCTGCACAGTGTACAGATGCACGTGTAAATCTTGTGACGCCTGCTTTGTTTGCAAAATACAAAACCGCTGAGGACTATGCAAATGCAGTACTCAGCGATGTTGAAGATATTATCAGATCCTGCGGACTGTACAAGACCAAGGCAAGATCCCTGATAGAGATGGGGAAGAGGCTGACGGAGGATTTCGGCGGAGAAGTCCCCGACACTCTTGAAAAGCTCATAACCCTGCCCGGCATAGGCAGAAAAACCGCAAACCTGATAATGGGAGATGTCTACGGCAAACCGGCAGTTGTGGTGGATACCCACTGCATACGCATCACAAAGCGGCTAGGTCTGCACAGCGAAAAGGATCAAAAGAAAATAGAGTTTATTCTGAAAGACCTCCTGCCACCCGAGGAGAGCAACGACTTCTGCCACCGCCTCGTCCTCCACGGCAGAGCCACCTGCACCGCCCGAACCCCAAAATGTGATACCTGCTGTATGAAGGATTTCTGCAAAAAGAATATCTGACCTAAGAAAACCGACCCCGAAAATTCGGAGCCGGTTTTGTTTATGTGCATTTAAAAAATCTTATTTCTTCTTAGGATAGATCTTATCCTTCCCACCCATATACATTCTGAGGGGTTCGGGGATATTTACTGAGCCGTCGGCGTTGAGGTTGTTTTCCAAGAAGGCTATGAGCATTCTCGGAGGTGCTACTACGGTGTTGTTGAGGGTGTGGGCGAAGTACTTACCCTTTTCTCCGGATACTCTGATCTTGAGCCTTCTTGCCTGTGCATCGCCCAAGGTCGAGCAGGAACCCACTTCAAAATACTTCTTCTGTCTGGGTGACCACGCTTCAACGTCTACCGACTTTACTTTAAGGTCTGCCAGATCTCCCGAACAGCATTCGAGA
>CACYCD010000275.1 GCA_902772755.1 uncultured Ruminococcus sp. | reverse complement strand
CTCACAGCCGAGGGCATAGGCAAGATGCCCTGCCAGCGGATAGACAACTGCACTCACCCTGCCGTAATTCAGGGCGGCTGTGCCTGCATCATCGCCTGCAACCTTGACCCTTATTATGAGCTTGCTCACAATAAAGTGCTTGAAAAAATATCTTAAAGTTCCTTTTATAAGTATAAGGAGCTGTTTTATGACCTCGATAAGTCCGCCTATGCCCTGCTGATCAAAAAACCGTCTTGCAAATGAGGGCTGTTCGGCTTTGGAAGCGTCCTTCGGCTTATTATCCTTTTTGGGCTTCTTCTTTTTATCGGGCTTCTTTTTCGGGGAGGGCTTCTCCTGCGTATCGGTGAATTTTTTTACTATGGTCTTTCGGAAAAAAAGCACCTTGACTATCAGCTTTAGCTTGTTTTTGTACTGCACCGTCAGCTGTATCCTTGCCAGAGACAAAGCCAGAAGCAAAGCCAAAACAATAAGTACGATCGTCAGGGCGTTCATTCCTGTGCCTCTGACGGTGTTTCGGCAGTGTCTGCCGGCTTGCCCTCCTGCGAGGGTATGGGAGGCAGCTCATCAACAGAGCTGATGTTAAAGCATCGGAGAAAATTCTCGGTAGTGCCGTAAAGCAGGGGTCTGCCCGGAAGCTCCAGCCTGCCCTGCTCCTCGATAAGTCCCTTCACGGTGAGAGAGCCGATGACGCCCGAGCAGTCAACTCCTCTTATCTGCTCCACAAAAGCTTTTGTGACGGGCTGATTGTAGGCTATGACGGACAGAACCTCCATAGCCGCCTGCGACAGCGGTTTGTTGCGGTTGAGATCCATAACTATGCGTATCTGATCTGCGTATTCCTTTTCCGTGACAAACTGATAGCTGTCCCTGTATCTTTTAATTTTTATACCGTGTTCCTGTGCGTTGAAGCTGTTCATCAGCTCCTCCGCCAGCTTCTCAGCCTTGGCTGCGGTAACGTCCAGTGCCTGAGCCAGTCTGTTCAGCTCGACCGATTCACCAGCGGCAAACAGTATGGCTTCTATGGCACACATCATCTGTTTATCATTCATGTATCAAATCATCCTGACAGTTGCGTCCTCGCCGTCACCCTCCACACGCACACGCTTGCCCTTGACAAGCTCCAGCACTGCAAGAAAGGTAGCGACAAGCTCGCTCTTTCCATCGGCGGCTTCAAAAAGCTCGCCGTATCTTACGGGAGTACCGCTTCTCAATCTACGCATTACCGTGATAATTTTTGAAGAAACGGAAACTATCCTCCTGCTTACTATCCCCGAAAACGCCTCCTTGGGCGGAGGGAGCTTTGCTTTGCCCCTGCCCACTGCTGAGATATAGGCTTTCACCATATCCTCGGGGGCGTGACTTCGGTTGTAGGTCGTGTCAAAATTCATCTTGCTCGGGAGCTTTGTATAGTAGTCAAAGCTGATAAGCTCCGATAACCTTGCAGCTATCTGCTTGCACAGCTGATACTCTATGAGTTGTCCCGTGAGTTCCTTCTGCAGCTCCTCGGCTTCCTCCTCGTATTTCGGCAGGAGCATAACCGACTTGATGTACACAAGACGGCTTGCCATCTGCAAAAACTCCGACTCCACATCCATCTCCTCAATCTCCTGCATGATACGCACCTGTTCAAGGTACTGATCTATGAGGTCACTAATGGAGATATCGCAGATATCTATCTTGTTTTTGGCAATGAGAGTCAGCAGGAGATCCAGCGGACCCTCAAAAACCTCTGTATGGTATTGCAGCTTTGGAGTACTGCTGTTATTATTATCGCTCATTTTTCACCTTTTATGCCCAGAAAAACGGGAGCGAGGCAAGATAGTATACGGCATTCAGCAAGAGGTTGCTCAGGAGCATCAGCGGATAATCAAGAATACCCATCCACAGCATTGCAAACAGAGCTATCATTATGACCTGTTCATACTGATAGAAGTAGTTGACTATCCTGTTCGGCAGGAACACAAAGAGTATCTTAGAGCCGTCAAGCGGAGGTATCGGAAGCAGGTTGAATACCGCCAGCGATACGTTCACGCTGATATAGAAGGTGAGGAACAGCATAAAGTAGCTTCCTGCTGTGCTTTCCTCCATATCGGGGAAAAAGACGGCAAGAGCAAAATAGATCAACGCCCCGACCAGAGCGGCAACAAAGTTTGCCACGGGACCCATAGCGGCGGTTATAGCCATACCGACCTTGTCGTTTTTGAAGTTCCTCGGATTGATCGGAACAGGCTTTGCCCAGCCGAAGCCGAAGAATATCAGGCACAAAGCACCCATTACATCTATGTGTGCCATGGGATTGAGCGACAGCCTGCCACGGTATTTTACCGAGGTATCACCCAGCTTGAGGGCGGTAAAAGCATGTGCCCACTCGTGAAACGGCAGGACAAGGAAAATAATAACTGCATAAGCCAGCAGCTGCATTATGATCGACATAAAATCGACATGTCCGCCCCTGAAAGCCGATATCAATTGACTAAGCATAATTTCACCACATTATCATTAAAATATAGTTTCCATAACATTATAATATATAATTACAAAAATTACAAGAGTGTAACATAAGGTTTTGAAATTTTAATTTTTGAAATTTTAATATTATTTTTGAAAAAGTACTTGCAAAAAATTTTGAAATCTGTTATTATAACAGAGTTGCTAAGTGTGGTAATGGATTTGTATATAAATTTTTTATATGTACAATGAACTGCACAGATATTTTTGAAGGAGGTGCAGACACATGGCAAAATGTGAATTCTGCGGTAAAGGCGTTACTTTCGGCATCAAGGTTTCTCACTCACACAGACGTTCCAACAGAGCCTGGAAGCCCAACGTTCAGAAGGTTAAGGCTATTGTAAAGGGTCAGCCTAAGCGTGTTTACGCTTGCACCCGCTGCTTACGTTCCGGTAAGGTAACACGAGCTGTCTAATGTGATTATTAT
>CACYCD010000274.1 GCA_902772755.1 uncultured Ruminococcus sp. | reverse complement strand
TAAATGCTCAACTCCGTTTATGGACGAGATACAGTCTGATATTTTCACGTTCAGGCGTGGCGTACACGCTCTGAGCGAGGGAGATGCCGACACTGCAAAACAGCTTACAGAACCACTGCTGAAAAAATATCCCTTTTGCATAGGCATTATAAAGCTGATGATCTACATTCTGCGGAAAAAGGATTTCGACAGAAACATGCAGGCTATTAGTGAGCTTATCGAAAACGGCTTGAAGCTCTATCCCGAGGACGGAGAACTGCTGAAGCTCAGGCTGGATTTTGACTATGCTGTTTGCGGTGCGGGACTGCTGTCTGCCTATATCGATGCTTTCCATAAGACGATAAACGGGCTGACACGGCTGGAAATTCAGGATATCGTCAGCGAAAATCTTGACAGCTGCAACACTCCCGAACAGCTCAGAGATGCTCTGACTGTATTGCCCGACAGCGTTGATTTTATAAAAAAATACATAAATACGGTACTAAAAGCCGACGACCCCGAAGCCGTCTGCCGTTTGCTTGAGTTTATAAGGGATAAGAAAAAAGCACTCCGCACGGAGTATATCACGATGCTTACAGCCGTGTGCGAATACTTTATCGGCAAAAAATATGCACAACGCTTTGCCTGTGTGCTTGCCTGTGAAAGCGGTGATGAGCTTGAAAAAATGCTCAAAAACGCCGAGGACACTGCCGAGGACTGCTTTATTTCAGGTGAAATCCTGAATAAGCTCGGTTTTACGTCAAAAGCCTTCAAAAGCTATTTGCAGGCGGTCGAGCTTGCAGATGAAGAGGGCAGGCTGATGTTCTTGCTGAAAAAGCGTTTTATCACAAAGCTGATAGACCTGAGAACACAGCTTGACTATGCGGACAACCTCACCGAGATAGATGTGAATACCGCTGAGGAAAAACCTGCCGCCGAGGGAAACAAAAGCAGAGTAAAGCTGGTTTACTTCTGCAAATGGTGCGAGTCGTTTGGCAGTCTTGAAAAGCTGAGTAAGGCTATGTTCAAGCTGGGATTTGTGCAGACCGTTGTCGATGAGGATTTTTCTCTGGACTATATGCTGGAGCTGCTTGACGAGCTGCAGATACCCTCGGAATATAAAGAGGAAGAAACTGATATAACCTCCCTGTCCCGTCTAAAGCTGGAGGGACCGCAGGAGGATGATAAGAATCTGTCGGTGTGACCTCACCGCAGGTTATCACAGGGCACCTCTAAAAACCTATTGCCCTCTGATTGCACTATCTCTTTATCCGTCATATTGCCCCAAAATTCCTCGTTATACGTCAGTATGACTTCGTAATTTTCAGACAATCTGACGAACAAATATACAGCACACTCAAACCACACTAGGTTTTTAGAGGTGCCCTACAGGTGATTGATATGATAAATGCTTCTGTTAATGATGTACTGATGGAGCTTCTCTGCGAGGTCAGGGACATTCTGAATGAAAATAATATTGTATATTCCCTCTACGGAAGTACGGCGGCAAAGGCTATAGCCCGTGGGCATATAGATGAACCGTCAGCGTCCATTATGGTGAGAAACGAGGATTTTGTCCGCCTGTGCGATATTATGGAAAAATCAAAGCTGAAAAAACACCGCAGCTTTGATTCCATGCACAACAATCCCAATTATATGGACTACACCGCAAGATACAGCAACACCGAAACCACCAATATCTCGCTTGCACAAAAAGGAAATATCTTTAAGTCGGGTATCTATGTGGAGATAATTCCCCTCAGAGCGGAAAACAACACCCCGTTTCAGCACAAATTCCTCAGATTTTTGGAGCATGGCTGGGAAAAGCACTTTTGCAAGCTGACCTCGGTCAGGTACAAATACCTGCTGACTGTTCCGTTCATCAATCTTTTCAAGCTGTGTGTCGGCAAAAAGCGTGCCGCAAAATTTATCTTCAACAAGCTGGCAGAGGCTCACAGCGGTGAATTTAAAAATTCAATAACCATCAAGGGCTTTAACGAAACTCTCAGCGAGTTCACCTTTGACCCGCTGGCAAAGACAAAGACAGTTCGTGTTGACGGCAAAAACTTTTCTATCTCCGCAAAAATTAAGATTATCCTCCGCAGGGTCTACTCACGCAGATGGAGAAAAAAGGCAAAAACCACCGTCAAGGGAGAAAACAACATCGTCCTGCTGGATGTATCCTGCAAGGAGCTTGAACGCACGTTCAAGAGAAAGAATAATATTTGGAAAAAATATTTCAGAAAGAAGTCAAGACAAATGCTTGTTAAGTCTATCTCAGCGTATTATGACCGACAAAAGAGCAAGGTGTGGACACTTGCCAAGCGTACAGGCACCAGAGCAAGGCTGTATTTCTACTATCTGCCGAAGATGGGGCTTATCCGCAACCTCCTTGCCAATGAGGACTACTACCGCCTAGCCTCCGTGATGAGGCTCAACCGTCTGGCTACTCTTCTTGCCTACAAGCAGGGTGCAGGCTTTGCGGTGAACAAGGAGCTGTTTGAGATACAGCTCAAGCTGTTCAGATTTGAGGGAAATGAAGAGCTTGCCAACAGGCTTGAAGCGATGACCCCCAAGTACTATATGAATTCCATTGTGGAAAACGAGGAAAAATGAAACGGTTATTCTGTTTGATCATTTTGATCTTGACCCTCACTGCCTGCACAGCCTGTGCGGACAGCAATACAGAGCCGACACAAACCACTGCCGGCACGTCACAGCCTACAGAAGCCGTAACAACGACAGTTAAGGAAACGACTGTGACAGCTCCGACAACACAGCCGGAGGAACGAAAATTCAAGATACTTCTCGATGCAGGTCACGGCTGTACAAAGACCTACACCGAGCAGGTAGCCCCCGGTTCGGATAAGACAACTGTTGAAAGTCCGAACACGGGAACTTCGGGAGTATCGACCAATAGGCACGAGTCCGAGCTTACTCTTGCAATAGCCCTGAAGCTCCAAGCCGCCCTCAAAAAGACGGATGCAGAGGTCTATATGGTGCGTTCCACGCCTACGACCGATATGAGCCTGACCCAAAGGGCAGAGATGGGCAACGAGCTGGGCGTTGACCTGGTGCTGAGGATACACGCAGACGGCGTTGACGATAGCTCAGTCAGGGGAGCAAGCCTGCTTTATCCTTCAACTGATTACACCGATGCAGCTGTGGT
>CACYCD010000273.1 GCA_902772755.1 uncultured Ruminococcus sp. | reverse complement strand
TAAGACATACTATCTCGTATGGACAAAGGACGAGAAGTGCATCTATGCTGACGCTAAGACAGGCACAGCTGTAACAGAGATCTCCTCTGGCAAGAAGTATGAAGTTCTCAAGGATCTCTCAGGTTCTTCTTCAGAGTCTAACACAACTGTTAAGCTGGCTGACCTCTTCAAGTAATTCAAGCTTACCTAGACCATTTAGGTTAATAAATGTATATCTTCGGTTTGGCTGATGACCGATTACCGATACAGGCGAAAGGCTCGCAGCTTGCGAGTCTTTCCGCTTGTAAGGGGAAAAATCAACAAATTATGAACACAATGTTTAGTGAACATTGGTATTCTCGGATATATTTGACAATACCAATGTTCATTAAGGCGAAATTCGTCGAATGAGGATTGAATGTAAAATAATAGCTTATACTTTACAGGTGGTGTTTATATGCAAAATCTTTTGGTACAGGTTACCAACCGATACCTTTGCCTGACAGCTTGTGAGCCTGTCGGCGGTGTCGATGAAACTCAAAACGCCGGAAAAAACAAATCAGCAGTGGATAAAAAGGCATATTCTTTCTCCACGCCGCTCGTTATTACACTTGACAGTGACGTGCTAAAAGAGAAGGAGTCGGTTTGGGAAGATCCGGTGCTGTTTGCCCGTCTTGTTGCTGACGGTCTTACCCAGATGGGACACGGCGAAGTAAAGAATGTAATATTGGTTCTTGACAATTTCGACCTTACAACTCAGGAATATCAGCATGGTGCAGGCAGCCGAAAGGCTCTTGACAATATGGCTATTGAAAAGATCCGTGAGTTCGTAGGTGAGAGAGTAACGGACTATTCCGTAATTTCCAAGGACTATGCGACCCTAAAAGGAAAAAATGACACAGCAGAAGTAACTGCCAAAGCGTTCGCTATTCCAAAGCCGTTGATAGATGACCTTTCTGCGGCGTTCAAGTCCTACTCATTGGAGCTTATCAAGGTAGTGCCCACTGAAATAGCTATGCTCTATGCTGCACATAAAACCGTTACCAGCTATAACAGGACGGTTGCCCTTGTCAGTATGGACTACTGTGCAGTGAGAATTATGATAATCAAGGGTGGAGAAACCCTCTACTGCCATGACTTCCGTTCGCCTATCATTGATATGCTGCAGGTAATCGAGGAAGACAGAGGCATTGACACAGAAGCTGCCATTGATTATGTACGTACTGTCGGCTACGGCTTCAAGGATGACTGCCGTTCCGCCCAGGCACAGAGGAAAATTGAGGAAATATCGGCAAATACAGTTGATGATATCATACATAATATCAGACTGGTTGTTATGTCGCTGGATATAGCTATCGATCAGATGCTTCTCAGTGATTTTCTTGCATACATTCCTCATATCCGCAACTATTTCCTCAGCTTTGGTCTGTGCAAGGATATACAGTTTATTTCAGACACCTTCAACAATGCCAGCGTAATGCCTGAGCCTTCCATTCGTGCAAGGGATAACTTCTACAAAGCAGGCTCGTTCTTCATCTTCAATGAATTGATGAACAGTGGCGACATATTCAAGGATAACCTTATCTACGGTCTTAAAGCCTCTGTTGCAAAGAGCGTTGACGCCGGTGCAAAGGTCGCAAAGATCTTCTGCTTTGCTATAGCAGGTCTTATTGCGGCAGGCTTCGGCTTGTATGGCTTCTTTGAGATTCGTGAGTCGATGGATAAGGATAATTTTGAGGATCCCAAGTGGGATACGTCCAAATCTCTGATAAAGCAGGAGGCTGAGCTAAAGGATGCCATTGCAAATCAGGAGAAGGATATAGAGGCACTTCCCAGAACAAAGTTCTTTACAAACGAGGTTATCGAAAAGCTCGACAAGCAGGTAAAACAGGCGGTAATCAAGTTTGATTCCTACAAGCTTGAGCACACTATAGATGAGAACTCCAACAAGGAGGTTTTCAACGTTCCGATCAGTGGCTTGATAGAGGATTACAACACCTTTGTAAAGCTGCAGAACAGCATAAATTCACACAAGTTCTTCACTATGAATCCTACCTTCAGCTTTTCCGCAGACGAAGAAAGCTCAAAGTATGTATTCAATACGACACTTTTGGCTATTCAACCCGACGAAAAAAAGACGGATGAAAAGTCAGACACGGATAAGAAATAAGGAGGGTCTAAACAATGAATGTCGATTTAAAAACAATTCCAAAGGTGTTTATCTTGGCAATAGTGCTTTTGATTGCATTTTTTGTATGCCTATTTGTGGTGTTTATGCCCACCTTTGAGAAAATGCCCGAGTACAACGCAAAGCACGATGACATAGAGGCAAGCGTTGCCTATTATCAGGAGGTTCTTAACAACAAAGAAACCTTTGAACAGAGAATCAAGAATATGGAAGAGCAGTATGCAAGCAACCAGAGCATCTATGTTGATGTAAACTCTTCTATCAAAGACCTTCAGGATGTATTTACAGGTACAGGCGTAAAGTTCAACAACTTTAACAGATCAGACGGTATACAGGATCCGCTCAACCGTTCATCACAGACAGGCTTTGCAATGTATCTGACAAACATCAGCTTCTCTTATGACGGTCCTATGTCTACAGCAAAGAAGATTATCAAGTATATGGAGCAGGAGTCAAACGGCTGCTACTTCATCAACAGTCTCAGTATGACACCTCTTGAAGGCAAGAGCGATGTTTACAGCACAACCTTTGAGGTAACACTCTATTACTTCAATTCAGCAACAAAAATAACCACAGCTCCGCCGGAAACCTCCGAAGCAGCATAATTTAGATAAGGGATCAGGGTATGAAAATTACAGCACTCGAACTTAACACACCAACTGCATATATTTCAGTGATTGCGATGATGGTATTTTCTGTTGTGGCTTGTTTGGGTGCGTATTTTTTACTCAATAAGATACCTGCAAAATGGCTCTGTGATTATGATGAAGAACCCGGCGAGGAATTGCTGGGACAGCGATATAGTTTTAAACGAAGCGGAATTTTTACTTCCGCTTTGTTTGCTATAATTTCAGCGGTCAATTTTGTAACATTTGGTTACAGCCTGTATACAGTTATAGCATTTTTGATACTATTTTGCCTGTTGCTCATTACATTGTCAGACGGAAAATTTACGATAATCCCCGACCAGTTTACGATAGCACTTGCGGTTTTATGCTTGGGTCTTGGTGTGCTTGACCTCAACGGTGCTTCGGCATTTATCGGCAAGTGGTGGCACATTCCGCTGGGAGCGGTCTGTGGCGGCGGATTTTTAATGTTGATCAACCTTATTTCTCTGCTGGTGTTCAAAAAGCTGGGAATGGGCTTCGGCGATGTCAAGCTGCTTGCGGCAATGGGTCTGCTTATGGGCTTTCCCCGAATATTTTTAATGATAGTGACTTCACTGATCGCAGCGTTTGTATATGTGATATTTTTAGTGATAAGGAAGCTCGTCACAAAAAGTGAGGAGCTGGGGTATTTTCCGTTCGGTCCGTTTATCTGCGTTGGTTTTGCGGCGAATCTGCTGTTTTTCAGTCAGATAGACAAACTTGTGGAAATGTACCTTAGCCTTATGGGAGTATAAGGCAGTATTGCACGGCGTTTTTCGCTAATTGTTTTGAAAGGAAGTAAATTAAGGGTCGTTATGAAAAAGTCAATTTTTAACCTGACCAATGACCTTGTCAATAAGGATATTGTTAAGCTTAAAACAATAAAGAGCGTGCAGATGCGTTATCTTGATGACAACACAGTAACGCTTGAAGAAGCCCTTGTAAAAGAGGGCGTAGTAACGGAAGAACAGATCTATCAGCTCCTTGCAGACAAGATGCACCTGCAGCTCATCAACCTGGAGGAATTGGAGCTTACTCAGGATATAATCGATCTTCTTCC